>JANXRZ010000010.1 GCA_025352885.1 Pseudomonadota bacterium
ACGGCGACATGGTCGAGATGGGCGTGATCGATCCGACCAAAGTTGCGCGCACCGCGCTGCAGAACGCGGCCTCCGTTGCAGGCCTGATGCTGACGACCGATGCGATGGTCGCCGAGCTTGTCGAAGACAAGAAAGGCGGCGGCGGCATGCCCGACATGGGTGGCATGGGTGGAATGGGCGGCATGGGTGGAATGGGCGGCATGGATATGTAATGCCGACGATGTGGCTTCGCACGCGGATCGTCGCGAGCGAACGACATCGGGAAAGGGGCGCTTCGGCGCCCCTTTTTTGTTTCTGCTTTTCGCATAGCGAAATGTTCCCGCTGCACGGGCCTTTCGAGTCGATTCGATCACACGCGTCAGTCTTCTGAAAGACTCGCGTAAGCCCGCATTAAGGCGAGAGGTCTACGCTTCTTCCTGACCGTCCGGCGCTGCAGGATCCTGTCTTGCAGCGTTGGTCGTGTCTCCCTCCTTGGACAGCAGCTTGTCCTTTAAGGCGCCGACATTGGCGCCTTTTTCTTTTGTGGCTGGCGACTTTTCCTTTATATCCGCACCCTTGCGCAGCGCAGCGGCGTTCTCCGCCGCGTCCGTAACGGCCAAGTAGCTCAGTCGGTAGAGCAGCGGATTGAAAATCCGTGTGTCGGTGGTTCGATTCCGCCCTTGGCCACCATTCCGCTCCCCCGACGCCTGCAGAACAGGACGGCGGTGGCCACTGCAAGCGTCGGATCGTCCTCGTCGAAATCCTCGCTGAGGTCTGGCCGGATGGCCTCGAACGCTGCCTTCAAAACGTCCTGCTCAAGCACGCGCGTTTCGAAGCCGAAATCTGAAAACGCCTTTAGATGCCCGCCCAGGCGCCATCGCGGAAGATCTCCCGGATCCAGCCAGCGCGCCCAGGTCCGAGCCTTGAAGGTTAGGAAGTGGTACGGATACTTGAAGAAATGATCGCGATAGTCGACCGCGTGAATCATGCAGCTTGCGGGAGTGAGCACTCGTTCAAGGGTTCCGAGAACGCCATCCAAGTCAGCAACGTGCTCCAGCACTGAGTTTGACACCACCATGTCCACCGACTGACCCGGGAGGGCCGAAAGCGAAGCGATCCGCTCGACCCTTTCAATGCTCTCTTGCGCAAGGCCTTTTCGCATACCCGAATCAGATCCGCGGTCCAGCGCCACATGAGGGTCAAAAAGATAGATGCGCCCGGCGGTTCCCGCGAGCTTCCGGCGCATGAGTTCATAGCCCACCGAATTGGTCGCGCCCGAGCCGATCTCCAGGATGACCCGGTCGGCGACGGGAGGCAGGTCGCTGAGGACGATCGCTCTTTCGTAGCGGTCGGCGACCGACGTTGCGTCGGCTTGGTTGGCATTCTTCCGGTAATAGGGAACGAACTGCCCGAATCGGACGAGGAAAGCGTTGCTGAACAGGAAGCGGCGTGCCAGCCGCAGCATCACGTATTCGGCGGTCCCTTTGATCACTTCACCGCGCCTCGCAAAAGCCGGTGCGCACTTCTAGCTGCAAGAAGGTACGGAGACGAGGTCGGCCGTTCCCCGGGGACTGTTACCATGGCGAGGATTTTTCACCGTTGTTCTTCCGGGATTCGGGCCGCTTGCGCCACTGACGTTTTCGGTTTTCATGAAGCGCCGATCAAGCATAGCACCGGGTAAATAAGGCAAACACCCGAAAACCGAGTCGGGACTTCGATTCCGCGCTTGGCCGGCAGTTCCAACTTGTAGTATCAGTAAGCAGGCGTTTCACGGACCATTTAAAGCATGGAAGAACTCAAGTCGCTCGGCCGGTACCAGATCAAAGGCGTCCTCGGGAAAGGGGCCATGGGGCTGGTCTACGACGGCCTCGATCCCGGGTTGAATCGACGGGTCGCGATCAAGACCATCCTCGTCAAGCAACTCGACGCCGAGATGGCCCAGATGTATTCCAAGCGCTTCGAGCGGGAAGTGCGCGCCGTTGCAAGGCTGAACCACCGCAACATCGTGCAGGTGTACGACTTCGGCTCTGAGGGCGACGTTGCCTACATCGTCATGGAGTACATCCAGGGCAAGGAACTGAAGGACTATTTCGATGCGAACCAGCGATTCGACCTCAAGACCGCCTTCCGGCTGATGACCGAACTGCTGGATGCGCTCGAGTTCGCGCACGATGCGGGCATCATCCACCGCGATATCAAGCCGGCCAACGTCATGGTGGATTCCGAAGGGCACGCAAAGCTCACCGATTTTGGCGTGGCCCGTGTCGTGGATCCGGACGCGCCGGCGTCGGAAGCCACGATGACCGGTGCCGTTGTCGGAACGCCCGCGTACATGTCGCCCGAGCAGATCCAGGGGGAGCCGATCGACCGCCGGACGGACATCTTCTCGGCCGGAATTATTTTTTACCAGTTCCTCACGGGGCAAAAACCCTTTGAGGGAACCCAGTGGGCGCTCGCCAAGAAAATCATCCAGGACGATCCGATCAGGCCCTCGAAGCTCGTGCAGGTACCACCGGAGATCGACCGCATAATTGCCCGGGCACTCGCCAAGAGACCGGAAGCGCGCTACCAGAGCGCGCGCAGCTTCGCCGAGTCGCTGAAGCGCGTTCTCGAAGGCAAGCCGCCCGAAGACCCGAACGAGGTCCTCGCGCAGCCGCTGCCCGTGACGCCGCCGCCTGCGCCCGCGCCGCGCGCGCAGCAGCAAGGTACGGAGGCCGAGATGGAATTCTGGCGGGAAGTCAAAGACAGCGACGATCCCGAGGAAATCGAGTTGTACATCGAGCAATTCCCGAAAGGCGTGTACGTAGAGCTGGCACGCAAGAAGATCGCCGACCTCGGAGGCTAGGCGCGTCGCGCCTCTTCGCAGATGACCGCGCTGCTCCAGGGAATCCGCGTACTCGACTTCGGGCGCTACATTGCGGGTCCATACTGCGCCGCGCTGCTGGCGGAATACGGCGCCGAAGTCATTCGCATCGAAAAGCGGGAAGGCAGCGAGGACCGTTTCGTGGCCCCCATAGGCGCGAATGGCGAAGGAAGCCTCTTCCTGCAGATGAACCGCAATAAATTGTCGCTCACGGTCGATCCGATGACCGCAGAAGGCCGCGAGGTGGTGCGTCGGCTGGTGAAAACCGCAGACGTTGTCGTCGCCAACCTGCCGGCCGCAAGCCTAGCTGCGATGGGACTGGACTACGAATCGTTGCGATCGGTAAAACCCGACATCATCCTGACCACCGCGTCCGCATTCGGAGCCACGGGACCAATGGCGCGCAACGTTGGGTTCGACGGCGTGGGCCAGGCTATGTCGGGTGCCGTGTTCATGACCGGCGAAACCGATCAGCCGTACCGGGCGCAGGTGAACTGGGTCGATTTCGGTACGGCGTTGCATTGTGCTTTCGGCACCATGGCTGCGCTCATGGAGCGCGCAAGAAGCGGCAGCGGCCAGCAGGTCAGCGGCTCACTCCTTGGCACGGCGCTGGCATTCACCAATTCGCTCCTCATAGAACAGGCCGTCATCAGCAAGAACCGCGTGCCGACCGGCAACTGCGGACAGGCGGCGGCGCCAGTGAACATTTACCGGACAGCCGATGGCTGGGTGCTTTGCCAGGTCGTGGGGCAGCCGTTGTACGAGCGGTGGGCGAAGCTCATGGGAGAGCCGCATTGGCTGACCGATCCGCTCTTCTCCAACGACCTGTCGCGCGGAGAGAACGCCAAAGCCATTGATGAGCGCATGGGCTCATGGTGCGCGAGCCGCACCACGAACGAAGCAGTGGAAATCCTGGGCAGCGCGAAGATCCCGTGCGGTCCGGTGCTGAACGCGCAGGCGGCGCTCAATCATCCGCAGGTCAAGGCGATGAATCTGCTGGAGCCCGTGGACTATCCGGGCCTACCGCGGGCCGCGCCGCTGGCACGTGTCCCGTTGTCGATGTCCCGGACCGAAGGCGGCATCCGGCATCGCCCACCACTCCTCGGGGAGCACACGGACCGGATTCTTGGGGAAATCGGTTATAGCCCCGAGGCGATTGCGGGCCTGCATGCAAGCGGGGTCGTGTAACCCGCGCCGTTAAAGTCCGAGCCGCTCCGGAGAGAGATAGCGCTGGCGGAAGATCTCGAACGGCAGGCTGTCGGACGCTTCGATCTGCCGCTGTTCAACGATTGAGTCTTCGGCGAGGCGTGCAAAGTGCACCTCGTCTTCGCCCGGCAGCGGCATCTTCCGGATTGCCGCGAGGTGCTGACCCGATTGGCCCAGCACAAAGCGCACGTACGAGTTGTCATGCTGGTCGGCCATGGCCTTTAGCACTCGCGCCGAAGGCAGGCCTTCCGGTTTCTCGAGCGAAGAGCGCGCGCCCCAGAGTGCGTCTCGATAAGTCGCGCCCCCGTGGACTGCGTCCAGTGCGTCGGCAATCAGCTCGCAGCCTGCAAGGATTGCCTTTCCCCAGTCGCGCAAGACAACTTCCTTGCCGCCGGACTCAAGACGCAGGCCAGGTTCCCGGCCGCGCGCCGCGACGCGGTGCTGGTTACGCGCATTCGCTGCAATTTCGGCAGGCGTATCCGAAGGGCTGTCGCTCAGCAGGCAATGCAGGAGGAAGAGGTCGAGCAGGCGCAGGGTGGTTGCGCTTATTCCAACAGGCTCGAACGGGTCGAGATCCATGAGGCGCACCTCGACATACTCGACGCCGCGTTCGCGCAGCGCATGCAGGGGCCGCTCACCCTGTCGGATTACGCGCTTGGGGCGGATCGTTCCATAGAACTCGTTTTCGATTTGCAGCAGCGTCGTCGCGAGCTGGCGATAACTGTCCACGTCATCGCCCGCGACCCCCGGTTCGCGGATGCCGATCGCCTCGTAAGGGGGATAGGGGCGGGTCAACGCGTCCTGGAGCGATGCGCCGTAGCTGTCCAGGCAGTTGTAGCTCACGGCGAGCGACGCCTGCGCGTCGCTCTGGTAGCCAAGAGGGCCCATGCGAAGGGACGTTGCATGCGGCCTGTACATCGTTCCCTTCGTAAGTTCCGTGAGTTCATGCTTGCGGCCTTCCACGAAACTCGCACACGCCGCGGGGGAGGCGCCAAACAAATAAAGCAGCAGCCACGAATGGCGCCGGAAGTTGCGGATCAGCGAGAAGTAGCTCTCGTTCGGCTCACCGAGCGGCAACGAGAAGTTGTAATGAATGCCGGAGATCGTCTGCATGCGGCGACCGTAGCGGTGGGACAAACCCATGCGGTACACCGTCTTGGCGCGACCCACGTTGGAGCTGCCATATCGGCCGATGGGGATGGCATCGTCCGCGGGCAGGCCGCACGGCATGCTGGCGCACCACATCATCTGGTCCCCGATATGGCGGTACACCACCTGGTGAATTCGGGTGAGCTCGGCAATGCATGCGTCGATCCCGGTGTGCACGCCCGTGATCAGCTCGAGCTGCGACTCGCTGAAATCGGTGGTGATATGCGGATGGCTCAATGCGGAGCCAAGCCCCGAAGGGTGTGGGTCGGACGCAAGCGCGCCATCGGGCCGGACCCGCAGGCTCTCTTTTTCGATCCCGCGCCGGATAGTGCGCAAAGCGTCGGTGCCTAGCGCGCGCAGGCGGTCCTGGAGAGTGGTCATTGGCGGTAGGGGGACTGAAAAGAGGCGCTAAGGTACCAGAACCCGGCCGGAGGGCCGCTTTCAGCCCGGCATGACGATCTGGATATGGTCGCGGCTCACATCTATGAAGGGCGCTGCAAGCACTTGCCGGCCGCCCAGGTGGAGTTCCCACACCTCGGCCTCGGTGACTGCGACGAAGCTTTTGGCCTCGACGATGAAGTCGGTCAATCGCGAGCCGGGCAGCAGATCGATGTAGCCCTTGATCCGATAGGCGCTCGTGAGGATGGTGACCTTGGTCCGGGTTTCTTCATTGGCCATGCGAGTGCCTCCTTTCGAAAGGCGCATCTGGCAGCGAACCTGTCGCCGCTGCGCGGGGCGCCTGCGCTATCCTGCCATTATTCCCATGAAAATATTCTACGGATGGCGCATGGTCGCCTCGGGCGGCGGCATCCAGTTCCTGCAGGCGGGGCTGCTGCACCAGGCATTCGGCGCATATTTCGCGGTGCTCACCGAAGAGTTCGGGTGGAGCAAGACGTCCCTCTCAGGCGCAGCTGCCCTGCAGCCGATGGAAGCGGCCGTGCTTGGGCCGGCATTGGGCTGGATCATCGACCGGTTCGGCCCGCAAGGCATGATCCGCATCGGCATCGTGGCCTTCGGCATCGGATTCATGCTCCTGAGCCAGGTCGAGTCGCTGCCCGGCTTCTACGGCGCCTTCCTCGTGATTGCGCTCGGCGCGAGCCTCTGCGGCTTCTTCCCGATCAATGTGGCGATCATTCACTGGTTCGAGAGATACCGGGCGAGGGCGCTTTCGGCGCTGTCGCTGGGCCTGGCACTGGGGGGCGTCTTCGTGCCGGTCGTGGCCTGGGCCATGCAGACATGGGGATGGCGCCCGACGGCGTTCGGCTCCGGTGTCGTTGCAATTCTCGTGGGCTGGCCGCTCGCGCGCGTCTTCAGGCGCCGGCCGGAAGACGTTGGAGAGACCATAGACGGGCTGCCGGTCGCGGCTTCGAGGGACAGTCGAACGCAGGAGACCGAGGCGCGCGAATTTACCGCCCGCCAGGCCGTGCGCACCAGCGCGTTCTGGCTGCTGTCGCTCGGCCATGGGTTCGCATTGCTCGTGGTCTATGCGGTGAGCGTTCACGCGATCACCCACATGAAGGAAGGTCTCGGCTATTCGCTTGCGCAAGCGTCGCTTGTGATCACGTTGATGACGGCCGCCCAGGTCGGCGGCGTGCTGGTCGGGTGGGCAATCGGCGACCGGTTCGAGAAACGCTTAGTTGCCGCAGTCTGCATGGTCATGCACTCCGTCGGGTTGCTGATGCTCACCTACGCGAGCGGCGTCGCGATGCTGGTTGCGTTCGCGGTCCTGCACGGGGGCGCCTGGGGGCTGCGCGGGCCTTTCATGCAGGCGCTGAGAGCCGACTACTTCGGGCGGCGCTCGATCGGCATGATCCTCGGGCTGTCGGCCATGATCATCGTCATCGGCCAGATCGGTGGTCCGCTCATCGCCGGCATCTTTGCCGACCTGACCGGGAACTACAAAGCGGGCTTCACCGCGCTTGCGCTGCTTGCGGGCATCGGCTCGCTGTTCTTCGTGCTGGCGAGGCGCCCTGTCCTCGCCGTCTCGCCGGCTAGCGCGGCAGGTTGATCCCGAGTCGCTGCTCCCTCGCGGCCTCGTAGACGACCTGCGCGGCGGCCAGGTCGGCTAGTGCGTGACCCGAGAACACAAACATGGCCCGTTCGGTTGGAGTGCGCCTGCCGGGTCGTGACCCGGTGAGCAGGTCGGCGAGGTCGGCGTCGTAAGGGCCAGCGAACGACATTCGACCCATCGCCGCCACGGCTTTCGTTTGCTCGTGCTCATCGGTTGCGAGGAAGTCGACTTTTCTCAGCGACTCTTTTTTCCATGAGCGACCGAGATCAACGGCGCTGGCGAAACTGCCCGGCGCCAGCCAGTCGGTATCGAGGAATTCCTGCAGCTCGGCGCTCTCCGGCACGCTGGTCACGACGACATCCAGGCCTTCTACTGCTTCACGAGCGGTTCGCGTGGTCGAGGCGGTGAGGCCCAATGCGCGCGCGGACTTTGCCAGTCTTTCGGCGCTCGACTCGGTGCGGCTGAATGCGACTGTGCGCTTGAGATTCGGAAGCACAAGGCTTAAGGCTTCCAAGTGGCTGTGTGCTTGCACACCGCATCCTACGAACCCGATCGAACCGCTGTCCGGTCGCGCAAGGTACTGCGCGGCAATCGCGCTCATCGCCGCAGTGCGAGTCGCCGTGATCGAGTCGCCGCCCATGACCGCGAGCATTTCGCCCGTTTGCTCATCGGAAAGGATGATGAGACTCGAGATGCTTGGGCCGCTGGTCTGGCTGCTCGGGACGAGCCCAAACCATTTCATCCCGGCCAAGCCCGCCTCCCGCAGCAGCGCGGGCTTCGCCTGGAACACATGGCCCGGCCCGATGGTCAGCACCGATTTCGGCGCGGCATGCGCTTTGCCGATGGCTTGCGCCGCAAACGCGCCGGCCACGACCTCGCGCAGCCGGTCGAGCGAAATGCGCGCGCCGGCTACATCTGCTTCGCAGAGATAGAGCACTCCGGGATCAGAAGAGCGAATACCCGCCGTCGATCACGAATGTGTCGCCGGTGTGGTAGCTGGAGGCGGAGCTCATGAGATAGACGCCAATCCCCCCGAAGTCGCTGCCGGTTCCCCAGCGCCTTGCGGGAATGCGCGGCAGGACGTTGGCGCTGAATTTTTCGTTGCCGATCGCATTGGCGGTCATGTCGGTCTCGATCCACCCCGGGAGGATCGAGTGGGCCCGGATCCTGTGCCGTGCGAGTTCAACCGCAAGTCCCCGGACCATCGAGATCATGCCGCCCTTCGTGGCGGCATAGTGCTCGCTTCGCGCGGCGCCTTCGATCGCGGCGAGCGAGGCTGTGCCAATGAGCACCCCGTCCCCGCCGCGTTCGACCATGTGGCGGGCCGCGGCCCGAAAAGTATAGAAGGCGCCGTCCAGGTTCACGCGGGTTACGCGATGCCATTCCTCGCTCGTCATCTGCGCGAAGGACGCGGTGCCCCGGCCGCTCACGCCGGCATTGGCAAAGCACCCGTCGACCCGGCCAAGACGCGAAACGGTTTCGGCCATGGCAGCTTCGACGGCCTTTTCGTCCCCGACGTCGCACTGGAGGGCAATCACCTTGCGGCCGCTGGCCGAAAGCTGCTTTTGCGCCGAGGCGTTCTTCTGCGCGTTCGTGCCCCAGATCGCCACGTCCGCACCGGCCTGGGCCACCGCCATTGCGAGGCCCAGTCCAATCCCGCTGTTGCCTCCGGTAACGAGGGCGACTTTTCCACTCAGGTCGAATGGGGTGTAGGCCATGATTGCCTTAGCGCTACTTCTTGCGAGGCCAGACTACGCCCTGCGAGCCCTCTGGGACCATTCCGATGCCCTTGTTGATGAAGCGCTGGACGCGCTTTCCCTCGTAGGTTTCGGTCGTGTAGATGTTGCCCTTGGAATCCGTGGCGATGCTGTGTACGCCGTAGAACTGCCCCGGTTGCCGACCGCCATCGCCGAAGTTGGCGAGTTCCTGCAGGGTGTCACGCTGGATGATGCGCACCTTTTCGTTCGTGCCGTCCGCCAGGTAGATATAGCGCTGCGCCGCATCTTTCGAGAAAGCGAGGTCCCAAGCGGAGCCCGACCCGAGCGTCTCTTTCGCATAGAAAGCTTCTTTCACGAAAGCGCCATCCGGACGAAACACCTGCACCCGGTCGTTCGCCCGGTCGCAGACATACAGGAAGCCGTCGTTGGTGCGTTCGACGCAGTGCACCGGATTCCGGAACTGCTGCGGCGGCGCAGCCTTCGGGTCGTACTTGCCCTGGTCCGTGTCATCCGGCTTGTTGCCATACGCACCCCAATAGCGCTTCATCTTGCCCGTGTCGGCATCGAGCACCGCAACGCGCTTGTTGAGGTAGCCGTCGGCTACGTAGGCCTCGTTGGTCTTGGGGTCGACCCAGATCTTCGCGACGCGCCCGAAATTCTCCAGATCGTTGCTGCCGGCGTTCTTCCCCAGCCCGCCGACCTGCATGAGGAACTTCCCGTCCTTCGTGAACTTGAGGAGGTGCGCATCCTTCGGGCCGTTGCCGCCGATCCACACGTTGCCTTTGTAGTCGACGTGGATGCCGTGGTTCGATTCAGGCCATTCGTAACCCGGCCCGGGTCCGCCCCAAGCGCGCACAAGGTTGCCGGCCTGGTCGAATTCGAGCACTGGTGGCGCAGCGGTGCAGCACTCGCCGACTTTGAGGTCGAGCGCTCGCTCGTTCGCGTGAAGGGTGGGTGCGCCGCGATGAATGATCCAGACATGGTCGGCTTCATCCACCCAGACGCCGATGGTCATGCCGAGGAGCCAGTGGTTCGGCAGGGGCTTCGGCCACAGCGGATCGACCTCGAACCTGGGCGCCCGTACGGTTCGCGCCTGCGCATCGGCCTGGTTATCGATCACCGCCTGGCCGATGCCAAGCAAAGCAATCACCGCAACGAGCATTGCGCCGGCTGAAAGGCGGCGGGTGGATTTTTGTGTCATGGGCTTCTCCTCTTGTCGGAAAATTATACGCACTCGCATTTCTCCTTGTTGGCAAAGGGCGAAGCAATTAACCTCTTTGGCAACTTATTGGGGGTGACAGCGTGGACGGGAGCGGGCTAGCGCAGGTTGTGCAGCGCATGGTGACGATTATCGCCCTGCTTGCCTGCATGGCGCCCCCGATCGTCTCGGCGCACGACGTCCCGAATGACGTTCGCATTCAGGCTTTCCTCAGGCCCTCGGGTCAGACACTCAGGCTGGTTGTGCGAGTGCCGCTCGCGGCCATGCAGGAAGTCGATTTCCCGCGGCGGGACGCCGGCTATCTTGAATTCTCACGCGCCGACGAGGCCCTGAAGACGGCGGCGAAATTGTGGATCGCCGACCGCACGGAGATTTTCGAGGACGAAACCAGGCTTCCTTATCCCGAGATCGCGTTTATTCGCGTATCGCTTCCTTCCGATCGGTCGTTTTCCGCCTATGACTCCGCGGTTGCCCATTTGGCCGAGCCGCGGTTGCCGGACTCGACGAACCTGTACTGGAACCAGGGCCTGCTCGACGTCCTGCTCGAATACCCGATCCGCTCGGATCGCGCGAAATTTTCCATACAACCGAAGGTCGGGCGGCTGGGACTCCAGGTGGTGACGACTCTGCAGTTCCTGCCAGCGACCGGGGAAACGCGCGCCTTGGAGTTTCACGGCGATCCTGGCCTGGTGCATCTCGACCCGGGCTGGCACCAGGCGGCCTTTCGCTTCGTAAAAGCCGGATTCCTACACATCCTCGACGGCACGGACCACTTGTTTTTCATCCTGTGCTTGGTCATCCCGTTTCGCCGCTTCAAGGTGCTGGCGCTCATCGTGACGGCTTTTACCGTGGCGCACTCGATCACCCTGATCGCCTCAGCCGCGGGCGCTGCGCCCGGCGCGCTATGGTTTCCGCCGCTGGTCGAGGCGCTGATCGCGGGGTCAATCCTCTACATGGCGCTCGAGAACATCGTAGGAGGCAGCGCACACCGCCGATGGATGCTCGCGTTCGCATTCGGCCTGGTGCATGGATTCGGGTTTTCGTTTGCGCTTAGGGAATCGCTCCAGTTCGCCGGCACCCACCTGCTGACTTCCCTCCTTGCCTTTAACGCAGGCGTTGAGGCCGGCCAGCTGCTGGTGCTGGCAATCCTCGTCCCCGTGCTCAACCTTGCGTTCCGTTCGGCGCGCATGGAGCGCTATGGCACGCTCCTCCTGTCAGCCATCGTGGCGCATGTAGCTTGGCACTGGCTGGCCGAGCGGTGGGAACGACTGGCCAAGTTCCCTTGGCCCCAGCCCGATGCGTCCGAGTTGGCGAGCGCAATTCGATGGCTCATTGCCGCCCTGGTGCTGGCAGGCGTCGTGTGGTGGATAAACCGAAAACTGCAAAACCGGTACCCCGCCGCCACCGGCTTGCGCTAACCTCTGCGCCGCTTCCATTCCAAACGAGCCAATCAAAGGAGATTTATATGCCCCTGATCCATGTCAGCCTGTTCGAAGGCCGCACCGCCGAGCAGAAGCGCGAATTCGCCGTTGCGGTCACAGCGGATGCGGTGCGCACCTTGAAATGTTCCGCGGAATCGGTCGACATCATCTTCGAGGATGTCAAGAAATCCGACTGGGCAAACGGCGGCAAGCTGGCGTCCGACGCGAAGTAGATTGTTGAACTTTTAGTTATTTAGAGCCAATCAGACGGCGGCTTACAGGGCAATTCGCATGCCAGTTATGGAAATTCAAGGGCCTGTGTGCTGTCGTCCTTAAGCGCAGTTCCGGTTAGGCCCAGGCGCAGCGATTCGCCCACCAGCCAGTCGAGCCGCACCGCCGCGTCCTCGTAACGCAATCCCTCGGGTCGCACGTTCGAGATGCAATTTCGCTCCGCATCGGTGCAGCCGGTCTTTGGAGAGTGCGTGAGGTACAGGCCCAGGCTGTCCGGGGAAGAAAGGCCGGGACGCTCCCCGATCATGACCACGACCAGGCTGGCGCCTAGTAATTCCCCGACCTGGTCGCCGAGCGCCACGCGCGCCTGCAGGGCGACGAACAAGGGAATGCCGCTCCAACGCGCCGGGCGCAGCGAACGCAAGGCGGCGAGCAAAGGCACCGAGTGTTTTTGCACCGCTACGGCCGATAAGCCGTCGCCGATGACCACTGCCATTTTCGGAGCAGGTTGCCGCACGGCCAGCGCCTTGGCGCTGTCCTCATCGAGCTTGCGACCGAGGTCCGGGCGAACCAGATAGGACGCGCGGTCAGGCGCGGCGCTCTTCACGCGCTTCGGGGAGTAGCCCGCCGAGCGCAGTCCTGCTTCGAGCTTGTCCACATTCAACACTTCGTGGACGGCGTCGCGCGCGCGAGCATGGGCGAGGCCGAACGCGAGGAGTTCCCGAGTCGGCAACGCCGGGCCGGCGCGGCCCAGCGCGATCCGTGCGGGCGTGTACGCCCGCAGGTGCTCCCAAGGGTTCGAGGTGACAGCGGTGTCGCTGCTCATGACGCTCCCAGATCGGTCGCCGCCGCGAGGAGCAGGTTTGACGTCGCGTAAGGCAACAACTTTCCGGTGGCATCGACCAGTTGCATCTTCTCGAGCCACGCCTCGAATTCCGGTGCGCGCTTGAGCCCGAGGAGGTCGCGCACATACAAGGCGTCGTGGAAAGACGTGCTCTGGTAGTTGAGCATCACATCGTCTGCGCCCGGCACGCCCATGATGAACGTCACGCCGGCCACTCCGAGCAGGGTCAACAGCGTGTCCATGTCGTCCTGGTCGGCTTCAGCGTGGTTCGTGTAGCAGACGTCTACGCCAAGCGGCACGCCCATCAACTTTCCGCAGAAGTGATCTTCGAGGCCGGCCCGGATAATCTGCTTGCCGTCGTAGAGGTACTCCGGGCCGATGAACCCGACGACCGAGTTGGTGAGCAACGGCTTGAAGTGGCGGGCGACCCCGTAGGCGCGCGCTTCAAGCGTCTGCTGGTCCACGCCCCCATGTGCGTTCGCGGACAGCGCGCTGCCCTGGCCGGTCTCGAAGTACATGACGTTGTCGCCGAGCGTCCCGCGCTTGAGCGAGAGCGCGGCCTGCCGGGCCTCGTCGAGGAGCGCCAGGTCGATCCCGAAACTTCGGTTGGTTTTCTGTGTGCCACCGATTGACTGGAAAACCAAGTCGACGGGCGCGCCGGCCTCGATGCCGCGGATCTGATTGGTGACATGGGTCAGCACACAGGATTGCGTCGGGATCTCGAACCGGCGGATGAGTTCGTCCATCATGTGCCAGAGTTTCGTGAAGGCCGGGAGGCCGTCGCCGGCCGGGTTGATGCCGATCACCGCATCGCCACATCCGTAGAGGAGGCCGTCGAGCATCGAGGCCGCAATGCCCTTTGCGTCGTCGGTCGGATGGTTGGGCTGGAGCCGCACGGCCAACCGGCCGGGGAGGCCGATCGTATTGCGGAACCGGGTTGTCACCCGGCATTTCCTTGCGATCAGGACAAGGTCTTGGTTGCGCATGAGCTTGGAGACCGCGGCGGCCATCTCGGGCGTCAGGCCGGGAGCGAGTCTTGTGAGCGTCTCCTGGTCGGTGACATCGGACAGCAGCCAGTCGCGGAACTCACCGACCGTGAGACCCGCTATCCGGGTGAACGCTTCATGGTCGTGCGTATCGACGATCAGGCGGGTGACTTCATCGTCCTCGTAGGGGACGACCGCCTCAGCGAGAAACCGCGTGAGCGGGACATCGGCAAGGGCCATCCTGGCCGCCATGCGCTGCTCCGCACTTAGGGCCGCAATGCCCGCCAGGATGTCGCCCGAGCGCAGCGGCGTGGCTTTTGCAAGCAGGTCCTTAAGGTCGGCGAAGCGCCAGGTAGTGCCGCCGACGGTATGCGCGTAGCCCATGAATCCTCCGCTTGCGAGGAAGTATAGCCAGCGTTGCGGCGCTCAGGGATCGGTCAGGCGATGCCCGGGTTGCCTTGCACGCCGCGCAGACGTGGCAGGTCGAGCGTGATTGGCTTGATCACCTTTTTCGAGCGCAGGTAGCCGGCCATGAGATCCCAGATCGGTTCGCCGCCCGCCTGCTTCGCTTCTTCCGATACGGGCGCCCAGCCGGCGACACGGTATTTCTTCGCCGCTTCTACAGGCTTGCCGCGGAGCATCATCTCGCTTATCCGGCCGCCCATCCTTGCGTTCGGGTCGCAGCTGTAGGTAAGGCCGCCGACCCTGACCATATCTCCGCCCTGCTGGTAATACGGATCCGGGTTGAACAGGTTGTCGCAGACATCCTCGAGGATCGTCTTGATTGTGTCGCCGCTCAGTTCCGTGACCGTCGTATAGGGGTACGTGATGGCCGTCTGGTCCATGAGGTGCTCCATCAGGATCGGCTGGCCGGGCAGCAGGCTCGTGCCCCAGCGGAATCCGGGCGAGAACGCCATCTCCGCGTCCTTCGCCGCCATCAGGCCGTCGAGGATCAACTGGTCGAATGTGCCGTTGAAGTTGCCGCGGCGATAGAGCAGGCCCTCGGTGACGGCAAGCGGCTCGGCGAGCTTGGCAGCAAACGGCAAGCGCACCTGTTCGATGAGCGCCTGCATCGCGCTGTCCGGTGGAAGCAGGTTTGCGAAAACGGGCAGCAGCACATACCGGAAGTCGGCAACTTTCCCGCCTTTGACGTCCAGGTCGAGCACGCCGAGGAATTTCCCGTTTGACCCGGCGTTGGTCACCAGCGTCTGCCCGCCCGGGTTTTTCACGATGACCGGCGCGGGGACGCCGTCGTGCGTGTGGCCGCCGAGGATCGCATCGATCCCCCGCACGCGCGAGGCCATCTTCAGGTCGACGTCCATGCCGTTATGCGAGAGCAGCACGACTGCCTGCGCGCCTTTGACCCGCGCTTCGTCGACTGTCTTTTGCATCGCCTCTTCCTGGATGCCGAAATTCCATTCGGCAACGAAGTAGCGCGGGTTGGCGATCGGCGTGTACGGAAAGGCCTGGCCGACGATCGCGACGGCGACGCCGTTCATCTGCCGGATGACGTAGGGCGCAAAGACCGGATCGCCAAAGTCCGCCGTCTTGATGTTCTGGGCGATGAACTCGACTTTTCCCTTGAAGTCGGTGTCGACGACTTGTCTTACGCGCTCGGCGCCGAGCGTGAATTCCCAGTGCCCGGTCATGAGGTCGACGCCCAGCAGCTTTTGCGCTTCGATCATGTCCTGGCCCTTGGTCCACAGCGCCGTGGCCGATCCTTGCCACGTATCGCCGCCGTCAAGGAGGAGGGCGCCTGGCCTGGAGGCTTTCAACTGCTTGACGAGCGTGGCGAGGTGCGCGAAGCCGCCGAGCTTCCCGTAGGTGCGCGCGGCCTGCTCGAAGTCGAGATAGGTAAACGCATGCGCCTCCGCGCTGCCCGGCTTCATGCCGAAGGTCCTGAGGAGGTGTTCGCCGACCAGGTGAGGCGGGCGACCGGCCATGCCCGCAATGCCCAGGTTTACGCTGGGCTCGCGGAAATGGACCGGCAACAATTGCGCGTGGCAGTCGGTGAAGTGCAGGAAATGCGCGTTGCCAAAGCGCGGCAGGTCATAGACGCGGGACCCCTGCGCCTGGGCTGTTGCCAGTGGCAGGCCGCCGGCAGCGGCCACCGCCATGACGTGGAGGAACTCGCGGCGGTTCAAGCTCGGCTACTTGTTGACAGGGGAGTCCGGGTCGAGCAAAAGGGCAGTAACGTCCTTGATTTGCTGCTCCGTGAGGATGCCCTTGTGCCCGAAGCGCGGCATATTGGAGCAGGCCGTGTATGCCTGCGAGTTGTAGATCTTGCCGTAGGCGTAGCGCTGGATGGCTTCGCTCGACCCCCGGACTTTGCCGAAGTTGTACAGGCTCGGCCCGATGGTGCCAAAGGAGATCTCCTCCTTGGTCACCTGGTGGCAGGCGTAGCAATTGGCGCCGGAGGGAAGCTTGGGATCGTCCGAGTACTGCTTGCCGATGCCGCTTTGGGCGATTTTCTCGCCTTCCTTCCAGTTCCCGATGAGCCTGCCGTCGGCGGGATACCGGATGGTGCCGAGGTTGATTTCCTCGATTCGCAAGGCGACGTCTTTGGGCAGGGCGGCCGAAGGCGGAATGCTGCACGCTTTCTGCGCCTCGTCCTGGTCGAGCCGGTCGAGCTTGGCCTGCCCCCGCTCGTTGAAGGAGGTTTTCATGATGGCCACTGCCTGGTCCGCGACGTCCTGCTCGCTCACGGTTGCGCAACCGGCAGCCAGGGCCACGAGGGCGAAGCCGACACCAACTGTTTTCTTCATGTCGTCTCCTTACCGCTTGATGGCCGGCGCGTTGAAGGCTGCGCCATTGGCGTTGTGCGCCAGGAAAGTCGTCAGCGCAATCGACGCTTCGGACGCGAATTTGAGCTCGGGAAAGCGCTGTTGGCGGAAACAGTCGTTCAGCCGCCACTGGAAGGTGCGCAGTTCCCCTTGCGAAACGCGATACGCGGGCCAGGTCGTGTAGGCAAGCTGGGCTCCGGTCTTTTCAGTCAGGTTGGGCAAGTCCTGCAACCGGATGCGCTTTCCCGTTTCGCCGTGGCAGGTCGCGCATGCGAAGTCGTGCGGACCCCCGCGAAAATAAAACATCTTCTCGCCCAATCGATAAGCCAGCTTTTCCTTCTCGTGACTCAAGGCCACCTGCATTTTGACGCCGCGCGATTCCGCGGTGATCCAGGCTGCAAGCGCCTCGAAGTCCGAGCGGCTGCTGCCTGACCCGAAGGGGCGCTTGGTCGCATCGGCGGTAGAAAAGCCCTGCTGCGTCACCATGCAATGCAGCAGGCGCGTTTCCAGGTCCATGACTTGATCGGCATCCGGAAAATACCGGGGTAGTTCGGCATACGCGCCCTTCACGACCCCGGGGCCTTTTCCCAGGTCGCAGCGCTCGAACGAGACGTTCTTCGGACCGCGCTTTTGCCTCCACAGATCTTCGCCGCGCGCCTCCCACAGTTCCGCCGGATTGCCTTCCTGCAATTGCTGGCGGTACTTGGCGATCTCGTCGATGGCCGATTGCGCATTTGCATTGCGTGTAGCAGGGCCGGCCAGCGCGAGACCCGCACACACGCCCGCCGCTGCCAAGTGCAGCTGGATCCTCATTTGCCTTCCTCCTTGTTTTAGCCGCTTTTAGCTGATCGCGGCTTCGTCGGTACGCTTGTCGCCCTTGTTGTCCGTCCAGGTCACCTGGATCTTGTCGCCCTTCTGGCCGCCCTTGAAGTTGAACTCGAGGAACGGGTTCTTGGACACTGCAGGGCCCCACTGCGCCGAGAGCACCGTCTTGCCGTTGTGGGTCGCGGTGACGTTCTGGATGAAATGCGCCGGGACGATGTTGCCCGCGCCGTCTTTGCGCTGGCCAGTTTCCATTTCGTGGCTCATGAGCACTTTCACGTTTACCACGCCGTCTTTTGCTACCGCGCGAATGCGCATCGGGTCTGCCATGTCAGCCTCCACATCCGCCGAGGGTTACCTTGATTTCCTTCTTCGCCACGTAGAACTTTCCGTCGGCCTTGACGAGGGCATACACGTCCGACGTCTGGCCCATCTTGACGCGCGTGGTCACCGCCGGTTCCGTCCCGGTCGGGATGTCGAAGCTGGCGGCGAGCGCGTTGGGATTCTTGTCGATGAGAATTGAGATCGACTGGGTGCCCGCGATCCGGCTTTCCACGCCGACCGGGACTACAGCGCCGTTCTCGGCAATGTCGGCCGCCCGGATCACGATGTCTGCCGAAGTCGCGGGACTGGTTGCGCCGAGGGCCTTCAAAGCGTCCTGCGTCGTCTTGAGCTCGAAAGCCGCCTTGTTCCAGTCGGCCCCTAAGCTTTCGCCGGGCCGGACGATGCCCGCGGCTGCCAGCAGCGCAAGTAGCCCGGCGCTGCCCCCGGCTGTCAGAGTGCTTCTACGCATCTTGTTCATTTGCTCTCTCCTCGTTCAATCGAATGGCTAGCCGGCGCCGCCTAGGATCCACTTTACGAGCGCGCGAATGTCGTCGTCCTTCAGGTGGGAATGTGGCGGCATTGCAACGCTTCCCCAGCTGCCCTGCCCGCCCTTTTTTACACTCTCCGCCAGCCGGGATTCGGCTTCGGCGTCCTGCCTGTATTTTGCCGCGATTTCGCTCAACCCGGGGCCGATAACTTTTGCGCTCAAGCCATGGCACGCAAGGCAGCCTGAACTCTCGGCCAGGGCGCGCATGGAGGGCGACCGGCTGCCTGAGAGCGTGACGACCCCTCGCGTCGGGCCCAGCGAACGCATTTGGTCTGCGAGGTTGCCGTGCGTCGCACGCGCATAGTCGGGAAGGGACGAGACGATTCTGACTTCTCCCGAGCAGTTATTCATGCACGGCGTGCCTTTGATATCCGGTTTTGCCCCTATGTCCCACAGGCCGTGCGCGCGATTCATGCCGTTGCGATTCGGCAGGCGCTTTTGCACTTCGGCGATATTCGCGTCCGACAGGACGAACTCCTCCGGAACGACATACGCGAGGCTGAGGATGTAGGCGACGGTTGCATAGACCTCCTCGACGGTGAGGGACTTCGGCGCATTCCAGGGCATGGCGCGGTTGATGTAATCCCACAGCGTGGAGAGCTGGGAGAGTTTCATCATCATCGTTCGCGCCTGGTCGGGCTTGAGAAGCGCGGCAACGCGCCCCGTCTCGATGTCTTTGCTGTTCGTGCCCCCCGCGATCGGGAAGAAGACGGAATTCGATTCCCCGAAAGTGCCGTGGCAGGACGCGCATTTAGCCTCCCAGACCTCTTCACCTTTGCGCACGCTGCCCGACCCTTTCGGCAGGCCCTTGAAGTCGGCGCGGACATCGATGTCCCACGCGCGGATCTCATCGATGGTTGCGCTCCGCCCGACGCCGGGGAACTTCTCCTGCGCTGGTGCCGCGCATGCGACGAGAAGGCCAAAAATGAAGCCGAGCAGGTCCCTAAGAGACCTGGACATTCGAAACCTCTCCCGTGTCGGCCACTTTCCAGGACTGGATTGCGTTGTTGTGATAAATCGAGCGCGTGCCGCGGACCGCCCTCAACTGGTTCATCCGCGGTTGCACATACCCCGTCTCGTCCAGTGCGCGGCTTTGCAGGATCGCCGGACCGCCGTCCCACACCCAGCCAAGCGAAAAGCGCGTGAGGGCTTTCGACAGCACCGGCGTTTCGAGGCGTGCGGTCTTCCAGTTGCGACCCCCGTCGACCGACACGTCCACCCGCTTGATGCGGCCGCGCCCCGACCACGCAAGGCCGGTAACGTTATAAAAGCCCTTGTCGAGCAACTTCTGGCCGCCCGAAGGCGAGGTGATCACCGATTTTGCTTCCTGGATCGACGTGAACTGGCGATGTGAGCCGTCAGGCATGAGATCGATGTAGTGCATCACTTCTTCCCGCGTGTGCCACGGCTGGTCGCCAACCTCGAGGCGGCGAAGCCACTTGACCCAGGACACGCCCTGGACACCCGGAACGACAAGGCGCAACGGGTAGCCGTTTTCCGGCCGGAGCATTTCGCCGTTCATTCCCCAAGCGACTATGGCGTCGTCGAGTGCTCGATCAATGCCTATCGTGCGCGTAAGGCCCGCGCCATCGGCGCTCTCGGCCAGTATGAAGCGGGCGGTCTTGCGGTCGAACCCGCAGTCGTCGAGCAGGGCGGAAAGCGGCACCCCGGTAAATTCGCAGCAGGAAAGCATCCCGTGCGTGTATTGGACGGTAGGCACGGCCACGTTGGCCCATTCCATGCCGCTGTTTGCGCCGCACTCAATGAAATGGATGCGCGAAACCGAAGGCAGGCGCATCAGGTCGTCCATCGTGTAGACCTTCGGGTTCCTCACCATCCCCATGACCATGAGGCGATGCTTCGCGGGGTCGATGTCCCACCAGCCTTGGTGGTGACGCTCAAAGTGCAGGCCATTGGGGGTGATGATCCCGAAGAGCCCTTGAAGCGGGGTGAATGAAACGGAAGCCTGCGAGACGCGCGTCAGTCCCGGACTCTCTCGGCGCTGGAGATTTTTTTCATGCACTGACGGCAGCCCGTAACCGTGCGCGGCCACCGGTTGGCCGAGCGCCTTCGAGTGTGCAGGCAGGTCGAGGATTGCCGGATCGCCTCTTGCGCCGGGTTCCGCTGCAAGCATGCGACCGGTGAGCGCGAGGGCGGCAGCCCCACCGGCCATCCGCAAAGAACTGCGAAGGAAAGCGCGCCGGTTTTCAGCCGCCGGCCGGATTCGGCCGGAAACCATCTTAGCCGTCACGCGGCGCGCTTCTTTGCAGCTGGGAGGAGTCGGAGCAACTCCCTGCGCAAAGGCCGGTTGTTCTCCAGCGTGCCGGCGATCTGGTTGCACACCGTCCTGCAGATCTCGACCATCGCAACGTCGGCAACGCGGTAGTAAACGAGATTGCCCTCCTTGCGGCGCGCAAGCACCCCCGCGCGGAACATGAGGCTGAGGTGGCGGGATGCGTTGGTCTGGGTCGCGCCGATTTCCTCGACGATCTGGGAAACCGTCTTCTCGGTCTCGCAGATCGCATGCATGATTCGAAGACGCGTCGGCTCGGATAGGACGCTGAAATACGAGGCCACGGCAGTGAAAACCGGATCGAGTTCGTCCATGCACTCTCCGCTCTGAATGGGTGCACTATATGATCACATGCGCATATGGTCAATTGTCAGGACGCATCGCCGGCGCGGATGCCGCGTGGCCCCCTGGCCGGTAGAATCGCGCCATGAACGCCAACGATGAGATTTCGCTGACCCGCGACCTGCTGCAGCTCGACACGGTCAACCCGCCCGGTAACGAGCGCGAATGCGCGCAGCGCATAGGCCGGCTGCTCCAGGACTGGGGCTATGCGGTGGACTTTCACGAACACGCCGACCGCCGCACGAGCGTCATTGCCAGGCTTGGGGGCGCCGACGCCAAGGCGCCCCTCTGCCTCACCGGTCACATCGATACCGTTCCGCTCGGCGCGGCAAAGTGGACGCGTGACCCGTTTTGCGGCGAAACGGACGGGGACAAGTTGTACGGCAGGGGTTCGTCCGACATGAAGGCCGGCGTAGCCGGCATCCTCCTCGCGGCCAAGCATCTGGCAGGGCATCTTCGGTCCACCCCGGGGGTCGTCATTGTCCTTACGGCAGCCGAGGAGGGCGGCTGCATAGGATCCAAGCACCTGATCCAGGTTGAGGGTCTCCTCGGCAAGGCGGGGGCCATGGTGGTCGGCGAGCCGACTTCAAACTATCCGGCGGTCGGTCACAAGGGCTCGATGAAATTCTGGGCGACCTTCCGCGGTGTGACCGCACATGGCTCGATGCCTCACCTGGGCGTAAATGCGATTTACAAGGCTGCGCATGCTGCTGCAAAGCTCGAACAATTCCACTTCCATGACCATCCGCATCCTGTCATGGGCGGGCCATCGGTGAACGTCGGGACTTTCCATGCCGGCCAGACGATCAACTCGGTGCCGGACGAAGCCGTGCTGGGCGTGGACGTTCGCTCCATCGTCGGGATGGACCATGCGGCGGTGCTGGAACGTCTTCGTGAATTGCTCGGCGCGGAAGCGGAACTCGACGTTTTCCAGGACATGCCCGCAGTCTGGACCGAACCGGACCATGAATGGATGCAGCGCGTTTTCTCGATCTGCGCCAAGACGCTTGGGGAAAAGCCGGAACCGCGGACGGTCAGCTACAACAGCGATGCGGGTAACTTCCTGAAAATCTGGCGCGGCACTCCGACGGTCATCCTGGGCCCTGGCGAGCCGGATATGGCACACCAGACTGACGAATATTGCCGGATGTCCCGCATTCGCGAGTCGGTGACGCTCTACGAAGAGATCATCCGCGACTGGTGCGGCGCCTGAAAAGGCGGACGGGACCTTCGCCGGCAGAGCGATGAGGCTGTGAGAGGAGCCTTATAATCACCGTCTTGGCAGTTACCTGCCCCATGATCCGCATCGAGCGCAGATGACGCTGTTCGCCCTCGGCCTGAATCACCAGACCGCCCCTCTTGCCATCCGCGAGCGGGTCGCGTTCGCAGCCGAAGCCCTTTCGTCCGCCGTAGGCGAACTGATGCGCGCACGTCCGGTAAAAGAGGCGGCGATCATTTCCACCTGCAACCGGACGGAACTCTACGTATCGGCCGGCGAAGCAGGCATCGCCGCCGACTGGCTCGCCGAGTACCACCACATGCCGGCCGGCGAGCTTGCGCCCTACCTTTACACGCTCCCGTCCGAAGCAGCGGTGCGGCATGCTTTCCGCGTGGCCTCGGGGCTGGACTCCATGGTGCTCGGTGAGCCGCAGATCCTCGGGCAAATGAAGGACGCCGTGCGCGCGGCCGAATCGGCCGGCACCCTCGGGACGACTCTGCACAAGCTCTTCCAGAAGTCGTTTGCCGTCGCCAAGGAAGTGCGCACCACGACCGAACTCGGCGCAAACAGCGTTTCCATGGCCGCGGCCGCCGTCAAGCTGGCGGCGCGCATCTTCCCTTCGATCGCGGAGCAGAACGTGCTCTTCATCGGCGCAGGCGAAATGATCGAGTTGTGCGCAACGCACTTCGCCGCGCAGGGACCGGCGCGCCTTGCCGTCGCAAACCGCACGGTCGAGAAGGCGGCAGCCCTCGCGCATCGCTTCAACGGGCGTGCGCTCGAGTTGCGCGAGCTGCCTGAAAACCTGCACGAGTACGACATCGTGGTCTCGAGCACGGCGAGTTCGCTTCCCATCCTTGGCAAGGGCCTGGTCGAGCGTGCGCTGAAGGCGCGCAGACATCGCCCCATGTTCATGGTCGACCTTGCTGTGCCGCGGGATATCGAAGCTGAGGTCGGCGAACTTGACGACGTTTTCCTGTACACGGTCGACGACCTCTCGGGCATCGTTTCGGCGAATCTCGATGCGCGCCGCTCGGCAGTGGTCCAGGCCGAGGCGATCATCGAGACGCAGGTCGGCCAGTTCATGCACTGGATGCAGGCCCGCGAAAGCGTGCCCGTCATCCGCGCGCTTCGCGAGCAGGCCGAGCAGGCTCGGGAATTCGAAGTCGAGCGGGCGCTTCGGCTGCTTGCCAGGGGCGACGATCCGAAGCATGTGCTCGAAGCGTTGTCTCAGGGCCTCACGAACAAGCTCATGCACCCGCCCACCCAAGCGCTGAACGAAGCGCAAGGCGAAGAGCGCCGCCTGCTGACCGGGTTGGTCGCGCGCCTTTTCCACATCAAGTCCTAGCTTGCGGCATCGCTCAGGCTGCATGGCTCGCCCATGAAAGCATCGCTACGCGCACGGCTCGACCAGCTCGCCTCCCGCCTGCAGGAACTCGACCGCCTGCTGTCGGAGGAATCCGCCGCGAATGACATGGACACCTTTCGGAAACTCGGGCGCGAGCACTCGGAGCTCTCGCAGGTAGTCGGCCTGTATGCGGCGTTCCGTAAAGCCGAAATCGACGCGGAAACCGCGCGCGACATGACGTCCGACCCGGCCATGCGCAGTTTTGCCGAAGAAGAATTGAAGGCGGCGCGAGAGCAAATGACGACGCTCGAGGCGGAGTTGCAAAAAGCGTTGCTGCCCAAGGATCCGAACGACGAGCGGAACACCTACCTCGAAATCCGGGCGGGCACCGGGGGTGATGAATCCGGCCTGTTCGCAGCGGATCTTCTGAGGATGTATACGCGCTTCGCCGAGCGCCAGCGCTGGCAGGTGGAAATCGTTTCGGAGAGCAGCTCCGAGCTCGGTGGGTACAAGGAAGTGATCGTGAAGCTGGTCGGCCAGGGTGCCTACTCGAAACTTAAATTCGAATCTGGCGGCCATCGCGTGCAGCGTGTGCCCGTGACGGAGACGCAGGGCCGCATTCACACTTCGGCGTGCACCGTTGCCGTCATGCCGGAGGTCGACGCAATCAACGACGTTGTCCTCAACCCCGCGGAAATGCGCATCGACACTTTCCGCGCTTCGGGCGCGGGCGGCCAGCACATCAACAAAACAGACTCGGCCGTGCGAATCACCCACCTGCCGACAGGCATCGTCGTCGAATGCCAGGACGGGCGCTCGCAGCACAAGAACAAGGCCCAGGCGTTATCCGTCCTCGCCGCCCGCATCAAGGACCAGCAAATGCGCGAACAGGCCGCGAAAACCGCGGCAACGCGAAAGTCGCTTATCGGCTCGGGCGATCGCTCCGAGCGAATCCGAACGTATAACTATCCTCAGGGCCGCGTCACCGACCATCGCATCAATCTCACCCTGTACAAGCTGGATCGGATCATGGACGGCGAGCTCGATGACGTCGTGAACGGGCTCGCTACGGAGCTCCAGGCCGAGCAGCTCGCCGAGCTTGCCGACGCGCAGGCGGTCGGGCGCATCCCGGCGTGACCGTCGGGGAGGTCCTAGCGGCCTCGGGCCTCGCGCCATCGGAAGCGCGCCTGTTGCTCTCGGCGGCCAGCGGACTGTCGCGCGCGACTTTAGCGGCCCATCCCGAAGCGCCGCTCGACGACGTGGTGACGGGTACTTTCCGTGCGTTGACGTCGCGTCGCGCGAGGGGCGAGCCCATCGCCTATCTTCTTGGCAAGCGCGAGTTCTATGGCGTGACGCTGAAAGTTTCGCCGGACGTTCTGATTCCACGCCCGGAAACCGAGTTGCTGGTGGACTTTTCGATCGAGCGCATTCCAAAGCACGGAAGCCTGCTGGATCTCGGAACCGGGTCCGGCGCCATTGCGCTGGCGATCAGGCAGCAACGACCGGACGCTCGCGTGACCGCAGTCGAGCAAAGTGCGGCCTCGCTGCGCGTGGCCCGCGAGAATGCCGGGCACCATCAGCTTCAGGTCGAATTCCTTGCCGGCGATTGGTTCGAGCCGGTGCCGGGGCGGCGGTTCGATGTGATCGTCGCAAATCCGCCCTACGTGGCCGAAACTGATCCGCATCTAGGGCAGGGCGATCTTCGCTTCGAGCCCCGCGCCGCGCTTGTCGGCGGAGCAGATGGCCTTGATGCAATTCGCCTCATTGTCCGACGCGCCAACAGCCATCTCGTTGCAAATGGATGGATCGCAATCGAACATGGAATGGGGCAGGACGCCGAGGTGCGACGTCTGCTTCTCGAGGCCGGACTTGAATCCGTGGCTTCGCAGCCCGACCTTGCAGGCATTGCACGCATCAGCGTCGGAAAGTACAATCCTGACTAATTTGATCAAGTAAGGACGAGGCCCCTAATGGACGTTCAGCAAGTCATCCAGCAGCAGGTCGCCGGAAACCCGGTGGTGCTTTACATGAAAGGCACGCCCCAGGCGCCGCAATGCGGTTTTTCGCAGACTGCGATACAGATCCTCGGCGCGTGCGGGGTGAAGAGCTTGTTCACGGTAAATGTGCTCGAAGAACCGGAGATTCGCCAGGGCATCAAGGAATACGCGAACTGGCCGACGATCCCGCAGCTGTACGTCAACGGCGAATTCGTCGGCGGCTCGGACATCCTGCGTGAGATGTACCAGGCTGGCGAGCTTCAGAAACTCCTCGAGCCCGTGGTCGCAAAGCAACCGGCATAGTCAGTTGCTGCCCGGCTGGCGGCGCTCAGGCGCTGGTCAGCCGTGTGTTTGCCAGATTCAGCCGCTCGACGAGGATGCCGATAAAGGCCCGCTCGAACTTGAGTTGGCACGATTCGGTGGCCTTTGCGAGGTCGGCCACGCCAATGCGAACGATGCGTGACTCGCCATTAGCCGAAATGCTTGCGCCGCGGACGTTGTTGGACTCGGACAGGTACGCCATCTCGCCGAAGCACTCCCCTGCACCGAGCACGTTCAGCAGCTTCTTGTTCTTGGTGACCTTGACCTCACCCGAGACGAGCAGGCAGAAGTGCTCGCCTTTTTCGCCTTCACGCATCAGCACGGCACCCGCCGCGACCTTCTCCCAGACGCCCATGCCGAGCACTTCCCAGAGTTCCGGATCGCTGAATCGCCGGAAAAAATGCATCACCCGCAGGGCGTTGAATTTTTCGCTGTCGGCGAACTCCTCGGTTTTGCGCGAAAGGCTTTCTGCCTTGAACGCTTCGGCCAGGTCCTTGGCGAAATCTTCCCAGGACTGGTAGCGCCTCGCCTGGTCTTTCTGCATCGCCTTGCGCACGATGCGGTCCACCGACATTGGAATGCCGTCCCGAAGCGACGAGGGTGGCGCCGGATCAGTCGTGGTGATCTGGTAGATCATGCTGAAATTGTTCGAGGCCTGATACGGCAGGTGGCCGGTGAGCAGCTGGTACATCACCACGCCCAGGGAGTAGATGTCGGTCTGCTGGTTGAGGGGCTGCTCCCGGATCTGCTCAGGCGACATGTAGGCAGGAGAGCCGATGCCGGTGATCTGCGTCGTGTCGATGCCAGAGGACAGTGCGAGGCCGAAATCGGAGATCTTGATGTCGGCTGTCCCTGACATGAGGATGTTTGCCGGCTTGATGTCACGATGAGTGACGCCAAGCTGGTTCGCATAGGCAAGCGCTCGAGTGCACTTGAAAATGATCTCGACGATTTTGTCGATCGGCAAAAGGTGGTCGGTGGCCGTATGGGGCTCCAGCGTTCCGCCGGTCACGTACTCCATCACGATGTAGCCGGAGTCTTCCTCGACTACCGCATCGTAGATCGCCACGATATGGGGATGGGCCAGCCTTCCGGCCAGGGAGGCTTCCGCCACGAACAGTTTGCGATAGATGCTCTTGGCGCCCGTTTTCAGGGCCTCGGGAAATATTCGCTTGACCGCCACTTCACGATCGTTGAATGGGTCGTGGCAGAGATAGACGGCGCTCGTCGCGCCTTCACCGAGCTTGGCGAGGACCGGGTATTTGCCGATCCGCTCTGGCAGGGATTCCGCTTCGGCCTCGGACATGCCTTGTCTACACGCCGGAAAGGCGGATGTTGGCCATAGTCAGCCGCTCGACCAGGATTTGCATGAACGCGCGGTCGAATTTATGACGGCATGAAACGGATGCCTGCTCGAGGTTCGGCGTGGGCACGGAGATGACCTTCGCGTCGCCCATGACCGTGACATCTGCGACCCGCACGGGCGCGAGCCTCGACAGGTAAGCCATCTCCCCGAACGCTTCGCCGGTGCGCAGCAGGTTCAGGAGCTTGCCTTTCTTCGTCACCTTGACTTCGCCTTGCGCGAGGATGCAGAAAAAGTCGCCCGGCTCGCCCTCTTTCATGAGCACCTCGCCAGCCGAGGCGCTGCGCCAGGTGGACATATTGGCCACTTCCCACAGCTCCGCGTCGGTGAAATGCTCGAAGAACGAGAGAGTCCGGAGCGTTTCGAATTTGCTCGTGTCCGCGAATGCCGACTGTTCGGCATCGACGTAGACGGAACGGAACGCTTCGGCCAGGTCCAGCGAGAACGCCTCCCAGTCCGGGTACCGGTCATCGTGCTCGCGGGCCATTGCACGCATGACGATGGCCTCGACGCGCGCAGGGATCTCCGGCCGGATGGAAGCAGGCGGCGGCGGGTCGAGGTTGGTGATTTGGTAGATCAGGCTGAAGTTGTTGCTGGCCTGGAAAGGGAGCCTGCCCGTAAGCAGGTGATACATCACCACGCCCATCGAATAGATGTCGGTGCGATGGTCGAGCGGGTGTTCCTTGACCTGCTGCGGCGACATGTATGCCGGGGAGCCAATCGCCGCGATCTGGGTTGTCTCGGCCGTTGCAATGAGCGCTGCGCCAAAGTCGGTGATCTTCACATCCGAGCCGCCTGCATGCAGGATGTTGGCCGGCTTGATGTCACGGTGGGTGATGCCTTTGCGATGAGCGAATTCGAGCGCGCGCGAGCACTTGAAGGCCATTTCCACGACCTGCTCGATGGGCAGGAGACTTTCCGGTGCGCAGAACCGCTCGAGCGTGCCGCCGTCCACATACTCCATCACGATGTAATTCAGGCGATCTTCGGCCACCGCATCGAAGATCTGCACTATGTGGGGGTGCTGGAGCTTGCCCGCGAGGGACGCCTCGTTCACGAATAATTTCCGGGAAAGCTTGCCCCCCGTCGGGTCCTCGAAGAGGTCGGTGGACACGACCTTCACGGCGACGTCCCGGTCGTTGAAGGGGTCGTTGCAGAGGAAGACCTCGGACGTGGCCCCGCGGCCGAGAAGCTTGATGACGGTGTATTTGCCGACCCGCTCCGGGAATTCGGCGTCGCTCATGACCGGGCGAGCCTTTTGCGCCCTTGGATGATTGCGCGCAGGACCTGCGCCGGGGCCGTCCCGCCGGCGTGATTGCGGCGCGAGACGGAGCCTTCGAGCGTGAGCCAGTCGTAGACGTCAGGGCCAATCGCTTTCGAGAAAGCACGCAACTCTACGAGCGACAATCCCGACAGGTCGCAGCCCTTTGCTTCAGCGTCGCGCACTGCGCGCGCGACAATTTCATGGGCGTCCCGGAAGGCGACGCCTTTGCCCACGAGGTAATCGGCAAGATCGGTGGCCGTCGCAAAGCCTTCCAGGGCTGCGGCGCGCATGCGCTCTGGGACCGGTCGAATGCCCGCAACGAGGTCCGTAAAGACTGCGAGGCAATCCTTTACGGTATCGAGCGTGTCGAAAAGCGGCTCCTTGTCTTCCTGGTTGTCCTTGTTGTAGGCGAGCGGCTGCGCCTTCATGAGGGTGAGGAGGGCGACCAGATTCCCGAACACGCGGCCAGCCTTGCCGCGCACGAGTTCCGGAACGTCGGGATTCTTCTTCTGCGGCATGATCGACGAGCCGGTACAGAACCTGTCGGGCAGGGTGATGAACTTGTAGCGCGGGCTCATCCAGACGATCAGCTCCTCCGAAAAGCGCGAGAGGTGCACGAGGATCAACGAAGCCGCCGCGGTGAATTCGATTGCGAAGTCGCGATCCGAAACGGCATCGAGCGAATTTTCGCAAAGGGACTCGAACCCCAGCTCTTTTGCGACGCGCTCGCGATCTATGGGGAAGGTCGTGCCCGCGAGTGCGGCCGCGCCGAGCGGCAGGCGGTTCACGCGCCGCCTGCAGTCGGCGAGCCGTTCGCGGTCGCGCTCGAACATTTCAAAATAGGCAAGCAGGTGATGCCCGAAGGTGACCGGCTGGGCGACCTGCATATGCGTGAAGCCCGGCATGACGATCGACGCGTGCTCCTTGGCCGCATCGAGCAGGGCGCCTTCCAACCGTGACAGTGCGGCGCGAAGTGCGTCTATCTCCTCGCGAAGGTACAGCCGCACGTCGGTGGCGACCTGGTCATTCCTCGAGCGGCCGGTGTGCAGCCGCTTGCCCGCGTCGCCGACGAGCGCCGTGAGGCGCTTTTCGATGTTGAGATGCACATCCTCGTCGTCTAGCGACCAGCTGAATTTTCCCGATTCGATTTCCTTGGAGATCGCCGCCATGCCGCGCTCGATGG
This sequence comes from Pseudomonadota bacterium, assembly GCA_025352885.1. GTDB lineage: Bacteria > Pseudomonadota > Gammaproteobacteria > Burkholderiales > SG8-39 > SZAS-79. The sequence goes on from JANXRZ010000010.1 coordinate 29,431, forward strand.
AGGCGAGATCGGATTTGGCGATGATGGCCTGCGCGGCGAGCATGCGGGCATGCGCGAGCGACGCTCGGATGTCGACCTCTGCGAGGCGACGGTCGAACGACACCGAAGCCGTGAAGCGCTTGACCAGCGCATCGACCGGCTCGGCGAAGCGTCCCGACCACGCTTTTACTGCGGTGGGGGGGCTGGATGCGGCCCGCTTAGCGACGCGTTCCCGCGACGGTGCCTGCCTTTTTGATTGTCTAGAGGCCATGGGGCATACTGGAATGAGTCACCGTGGCGAATCGCAGCGCCCGAATCGCAGCCACATCGGCATCGCAGCCTGCATGATTTCCCCGGGGGCGATCGAGCGTAAGTGCAATGAGTATAAAGCAAAACGCCTATTCAGACGGTCTGCCCGACTTCCGCAATCTAGGAGTCACTGCGCGCATCCTTGTCGCAGTCAACCTGCTTGCGATCGGCGCCGCCTGCTATGCGGAACCGACCTGGATGCGGGCCATCGAGCGCTTCGCCGGCGAAGCGGCGTTCATCGAACCCGTCCTCCTCGCGTCCTTCGTCGTGCTCTATTGCATTTCGCCGGCGCTTGCATCAATGCGCTACCTGACTGCGTGCGCGTTGGTTCTCGCGATCACGCTCGGCCTCGCAGGCGCGTTTATGAACGCCGTTCACTCGGCCATCACACCCACTGGGGAGGTGCGGGCCCTTGCCCGGATACTGGTCCTAACAACCGTCGTAGTACTTGGGCTCCTTGGCTACCTTCGCTTGCGCGCGAAGGCCTACTCCCCGGCGCTCACCGAAGCGCGACTGCAGGCGTTGCAAGCGAGGATCCGGCCGCATTTCCTCTTCAACAGCCTGAATGCCGTGCTCTCCCTCATTCGCCGCGATCCAAAGCGTGCCGAAGTTGCCCTGGAAGACCTCGCCGACCTCTTCCGCGTGCTGATGTCGGATGGGCGCAAGTTCGTGCGCCTCTCCGATGAGATTTCGTTGCTCGAGCGCTACGCGAGCATCGAGCAGCTGCGGCTGGGGAGCCGGCTGCGCCTGGTCTGGGAGATCGACAGCGCGCCGCAGGACGCGTTGCTGCCCCCGCTGGTGCTGCAACCGCTCCTCGAGAATGCCGTCTATCACGGCGTGGAGCCGGGTACCGGCGTGGGCGAGGTGCTGGTGCAGATTGAGAGTCGCGGGAAGCGCGTCTTCGTCCGCATGGTCAATCCTTTTCACCCCGAGCATGCGCATCGGCCCGGCAATCGCATGGCCCTGGACAACCTGCGCGAACGCCTCACACTTTTCTTCGATGCCGAAGCAAGCATGCAGACAAGCGTGACCGGTGAGCGGTTCAAGGTCGAGATCGAATTTCCGCACTTGACCGAGCGGCCCGCCGGCGAGGCGGAGGCGCCATGACCGCCGCTCCGCTGCGCTTGTTCATCGCGGATGATGAGCCCCCGGCCCGGGAGCGCCTGCGGGCGTTGCTCGACGATGTGCTCGCCGAGTGCCCTACCGAAGTGGTCGGCGAAGCGGGGAACGGGCTCGAGGTGCTGGAACGACTGCCCGAAAGTGGGGCCGACGTTCTTATCCTCGATATCCACATGCCCGGGCTCACCGGCCTTGAAGTTGCCCGGCACCTCGCTGCCCTCAAAGCGGGGCCGGCGATCATCTTTGTCACGGCCCATGATGCGCACGCGGTCGAAGCTTTCGAGCTCAACGCCCTCGATTACCTGCTGAAACCGGTCCGCGCGGCACGCCTCGCGGCCGCGCTCGGAAAGGCCCGGCACGCCGGACCACCACCGCGCGACTTGCTTGCGCGCTTGCAATCCGGTCCGCGCGGGCATTTTTCGATCGCGGAGCGAAACCGCATCCGCCTGGTCCCCCTCTCCGAAATCCTTTATTTCAAGGCCGAGTTGAAGTACGTAACCCTGCGCACCAGGGAGTACGCCCATCTCATCGAAGAATCCCTCGTGTCGCTGGAGCGGGAATTCGCCGACTCCTTCCTGCGCATCCACCGTAACTGCCTTGTCGCCCGGGCCGCCATAGCGGGATTCGAGCGCGGACCGGCAATCACGGAAGAGGAGGCGCATTGGGAAGTGCTGCTTGAAGGGGTTCCGGAAAGGCTGCCGGTGAGCCGCCGGCAGTGGGCCGAGGTCCGCGAACTCGTAAGGCAAAAGTGAAGGGCTGATAGAATCGCGGCTCGTTTCGCGCATGACTTCCTCCCCGCCCATCCCGCCGGACGCAGGTCCGGAACGCCTCGTCATCGCAACGCGCGAAAGCCGCCTTGCGCTCTGGCAGGCCGAGCACGTCCAGACGCGTCTGCGCGCGTTGTATCCGCGCTGCAAGGTTGACCTGCTTCCCATGACCACATTGGGGGACGACCTCCAGGACGCGAAGCTGTCGCTCGAAGGCGGCAAGGGCCTGTTCATCAAGGAACTGGAACGCGCGCTGGCCGATGGCCGGGCCGATCTTGCCGTGCATTCGATGAAGGACATGCCGGTCGAGCTGCCCGAGGGCTTCTGTCTCGCCGCAATCACCGAGCGGGAAGACCCGCGCGATGCGCTGGTTTCGAACGCCCATGCTGCGCTCGCCGCCTTGCCTCCGGGTTCGGTGGTCGGCACTTCCAGTCTTCGCCGTGCCGCACAGGTCCTCGAACGCTTTCCCGCCCTGGAGATCCGCGCCCTGCGCGGCAACGTCAATACGCGGCTGGCCAAGCTCGACCGAGGCGACTACGCGGCCGTGGTTCTCGCCGCTTCCGGCCTGAAGCGGCTCGAAATGGGATCGCGGATTCGTGAATATCTTTCGATCGAAGACTGTCTTCCCGCAGCGGGCCAAGGCGCGCTCGGGATCGAATGCCGGTCTGACCGGCCTGCGCTGATCGAGGCGATGCAGCCGCTCGTTCATCGCGGCACTTTGCTTTGCGTGCGCGCGGAGCGGGCGGTAAATCACGCCTTGGGCGGCAACTGCAGCATCCCGCTTGGCGCGTATGCCGAGATCTGGGGGCAGACGCTGAGGCTGAGGGGCCTGGTGGCAGCGCCAGACGCAGCGCGGATGGCACGGGCCGAGGCCACCGGCGATGCGGACGCGCCCGAAGCGCTTGGGACTCGAGTGGCAGAGTTGCTTCGTGGCCAGGGGGCCGACGAGATCCTGGCCGCATTGCTGTGATCGGATAAATGGCGCCGCTTTCCGGTCGGTGCATAGTCGTTACCCGGCCTGAGCGCCAGGCCTCTGTCCTCGTTTCGCTCGTTGAAAAAGCCGGCGGCCGAGCAATCCGGTTTCCCGTGCTCGAGATTCGCCCTTTGGTCACTGACTCGCTCAAGAGCATCGTCGGCCGGCTTTCCGGCTACGACCTCGCCGTCTTCATCAGCCGCAATGCAGTCGAGCAAGGCTTGGCATGCGTGCACTCGTCCGGGACGTGGCCTGCGAACCTCGCAGTCGCCGCCATTGGGACGGGAACCCGGCGCGCGCTCGAAGAGGAAGGGATGACCGGCGTCGTGTCACCTGACGGGGCCCCGGACAGCGCGGCACTCCTCGCCCACCCTTCATTGAAGGATGTCTTGGGCAAGCAGATCGTGATTTTTCGAGGAGTGGGTGGGCGCGAACAACTGGCTTCGACCCTGCGCTCCCGAGGAGGTACGGTCGACTACGCGGAATGCTATACGCGGCTGCGGCCTGATTCCGATCCGCAACTGCTGCTCGACGCATGGTCGCGGCAAGAAGTCGACGCAGTCACCGTATCGAGCGCGGAGGGATTGGCCAATCTTGATGCGCTGGTCGGAGGACGGGGGAAAAGTTTTTTACGAAGCACGCCCTTGTTCGTCCCCCACCCCAGGGTCGCCGAAGCTGCGCGTGGGATCGGCGTCGAGACTGTTTTGGAGACAGGTCCGGCCGACGCGGACATGTACCGTGCGCTGGTTGCCTATTTCGGCCACTCAGGCTAAAACGGCCCCACGGTGAGCACCCAACTGAACGAGAACGGCCCGCTGGCTTCGGGCGACGCGGCAGCCCGCACCCGGCGCATTCGCCGCCTGTCCGCAGCCGCTCTTGTGGGCGCGCTCGTTCTTGCCGGCGGATACGGGTGGTATGACGCCCGCACGCGCATCGGCGCAACGCAGGATGAAGTGGCCCGCCGGCTGAGGGACATCGAAGCTGCGAGCAGCGAAGCGAAGGTGCTCGCCCGGCAGTCGCAGGACCTCGTGCGCGAAGCCCAAGGAAAGATTGCAGTCCTCGAAGGCAAGCTCGCGGAATCGCAAAGCCAGCAACTCGCCCTCGAATCGCTCTACCAGGAGTTGTCCCGCAACCGGGACGAGTGGGCGCTTGCCGAAATCGAGCAGGTCCTCACCATTGCTGCCCAGCAGCTGCAATTGTCCGGCAATGTGCGCGCGGCGCTTCTTGCATTGCAACTTGCGGAATCGCGGCTTGCGAGAAGCGACCGTCCCCAATTCATCCCGGTCCGCAAGGCTGTTGCTCGCGACATCGAGCGGCTGCGCAACCTCCCATCAGTCGATTTAGCGGAGGTTTCCCTTCGCCTGGATCGACTGGTGTCGGCGGTCGACACGCTCCCGCTAGCCTTCGATGAGCGCACTTCGGAATCGGCCAAGGCGTCAAAGCCGCGGGCCGATGCGCAGGAAGGCTTCCTGTACCGGTTTGGAGCGGAAGTATGGGACGAGCTCAAAAGCCTCATTCGCATTCGCTCGGTGGACGGACCGGAGCCGCCGTTGCTTGCGCCTTCACAGGCGTACTTCCTGAGGGAAAACCTCAAGCTTCGCCTGTTGAATGCGCGCCTCGCACTCGCTATGCGGGACGAGGCGGGATTCCGCGAAGACCTGCGCGTCGCGCAAAACTGGGTCGGCAAGTATTTCGATTCCCGGGCAAAGCCGGCGGCCGCTTTCGGCGCCCAGTTAAAGCAGCTCGGCGCCACCTCTTTCATGGTGGAGCTTCCGACACTCTCGGAAAGCCTCGAGTCGGTGCGCAGCTTCAAGGCCCGGCGCGAGCGCGGCGGCACTTGAGTTGCGTGCTATGGGTGAAATGAGCAGCGCATGAGGGCGCTCTTCTGGCTACTCGCGGTCTTCGCATCCGCTGTGGCGCTCGCGATCATCGGGCGTGGAAACGACGGGTATGCCCTGTTCGTGTATCCGCCTTGGCGGGTCGAGCTGTCGCTCATTTTCTTTTTCGTGCTGTTCGCCGCTTCCTTCGGCGTGGTTTACCTGCTGGCCAGGCTCGTGCATCACACGCTCGAGTTGCCGGCGCACGTGAGGGCGTATCGGGAGCGGCAGCGGATCGAAAAAGCCCGCGACTCGCTCCTGGCGTCAGCGCAGGCCTACCTTGAAGGGCGGTTTGCCAGGGCCGAGACCGACGCCCGGCAGGCCTACGAGGGAGGGGAATCGCGCGCGCTCGCAGCGCTGATAGCAGCGCGCGCGGCGCACCAGCTGCGCGCCCTCGACAGGCGGGACACCTGGCTTGAGCGTGCCTCCGATTCAGGCGATCCGCTGCATGTCGCGCGCCTCGTCACGCGCGCGGAACTGCTGCTCGAGGACCGCGATTACATGGGCGCCCGGGCAGTGCTGCGTGACCTCCACGGCTCTGGCCCCAAGCACATTGCAACCCTTCGCCTCTTGCTGCGTGCCGAGTACGGTGCGCGCAACTGGGAAGAGGTCCTTCGCCTTACCGGGGTCCTCTCCAAACGCGATGCGATCTCCCCCGCGCTCCAGAACGAATACAAGACCCAGGCGCTGGCTGAGCTGCTCGGCGCGCTCGCCGACGACCCGGCGGGACTGGAAGCGCGCTGGCGAAGGCTGCCGTCGCGCGACCAGGCGGCGCCACGCATTGCGGCCGCCGCCGCCCGCCAAGCGGCGGGCGCCGGTCGATATGCCCTCGCGCGGGAAATCATCGAGAAAGCGCTCGCTCAGGAATGGAACCCGACGCTGCTCGATCTTTATGGGGTCACGGCAGGTGACGACGTCCGCCCCAGGATCGAAAAAGCGGAGCGCTGGTTGCTCGACCATGCGGGCGACTCCCGTCTCCTGCTCGCACTCGGACGGTTATGTGTGCAAGCGGAACTCTGGGGCAAGGCGCAGAACTACCTTGAAGCGAGCCTCTCGTTCGACGCAGGTCGCGAGACGCACCTGGCGCTTGCCCGGCTGTTCGAGCGCCTGGGAAAGGTCCCCGAAGCCACTCGGCACTTTCGCCAGGCCGCGGAAGCCGCCGCTTAGGATCCTAGACCCAGTCCTTTGCGACCAGGAAATCGGTGTAGAGCCGGGCTTCCGGTGAGCCGGGCTCTGGGCGCCAGTCGTACTGCCAGCGAACGGTTGGCGGCATCGACATGAGGATCGACTCGGCACGCCCGCCGGACTGCAACCCGAACAGCGTGCCCCGATCCCATACCAGGTTGAATTCAACGTAGCGGCCCCTGCGATACGCCTGGAATTGCCGCTCGTGCTCGGAGTAGGCGAGATCTTTGCGCCGTTCAAGGATCGGCAGGTAGGCGCCAAGAAACGCGTCCCCGACGCTTTGCATGACGGCGAAAGAAAACCCGAAGTCGCGATCCGCAAAGTCGTCGAAGAAGATTCCGCCGACGCCCCGGGGCTCATTGCGGTGGCGGACGAAGAAATACGTGTCGCACCACTGCTTGAAACGGGCGTGATAGTGAGGATCGAAGCGCTCGAGCGCCGCTTTGCAGCCGGCGTGAAAGTGGCGTGCATCTTCCTCGAAGCCGTAATACGGCGTCAGGTCCATGCCGCCGCCAAACCACCACACGGGCTCCGCCCCTTCCTTAATCGCCAGGAAGCAGCGCACGTTCATGTGCACTGTAGGACAGTAAGGATTGCGAGGGTGGAGTACGAGGGAGACGCCCATTGCGTCGAAGCTGCGGCCGGCCAGTTCCGGACGGCTTGCCGACGCTGAGGGCGGAAGGCTGGCGCCCTGCACGCGCGAGAACCCTACGCCGGCGCGCTCGAATACGCCGCCTTCTTCGAGGATCCGCGTGATCCCGCCGCCGCCTTCAGGCCGCGACCAGGGATCGGTCCGGAAAACGCCGCCGTCGATCGTCTCGAGTGCCGAAACAATGCGCTGCTGCAAGCCAGTCAAATACGCGTGGACGGCTTCAGTGTCCACCGTGCGTTATCTCGCCTTGACGCTGGCGCCGCTCATGTCACGCATCGCCCGGTGTCCGATGTCGTGTCGTAATTGCATCCCGGGGAAGCGGATCGGTGCGGCCAGTTCGTAAGCGCGTTTGTGCGCCATCCTTACGCTGTCGCCCAATGCCGTCACGCACAACACGCGCCCGCCGTCGGTGAGGACCGTCTTTCCCTCCAGGCGCGTGGCCGCATGAAAAACGTGCGTGTCGTCCGTCCCTTTGTCGAGGCCTTCGATCAAGTCGCCTTTGCGGGGGCTTTCCGGGTATCCGCTCGCGGCGATTACAACGCCGAGGGCGCACCGCCGGTCCCACTGCGCTTCTATCGTATCGAGCGTGCCCGCCACTGCGTGCTCCAGCAATTCCAGCAGGTCGGATTTGAGCCGGAGGATGATCGGCTGAGTTTCCGGGTCGCCCATGCGGCAATTGAATTCGAGCGTCTTTGCGTTGCCTTGCTTGTCGATCATCAGCCCGGCATAAAGGAATCCGGTATAGGGCAGGCCGTCCTTCGCCATGCCCGCCACTGTGGGCAGGATGATCTCGCGCATGACGCGCGCGTGAACCTTTGGGGTGACGACCGGAGCCGGCGAATAGGCACCCATGCCGCCCGTGTTTGGCCCCTCGTCGCCGTCTTTCAGCCGCTTGTGGTCCTGACTCGTCGCCAGTGCAAGAACGTGCGCGCCGTCGCACATGACGATGAAGCTCGCCTCTTCGCCCTCGAGGCACTCCTCGATCACCACGCGCGCGCCGGCTTCCCCGAAATGCTTATCGCCCAACATCATGCGCACGGCTGCGGTTGCTTCTGCGACCGATTGGGCCACCACGACGCCCTTGCCGGCGGCCAGACCGTCTGCCTTGACGACGATCGGCGCACCTTGCTCCTCTATATACTTTACGGCCGCATCGGGGTCGGTGAACGTTTCGTAGCGCGCTGTAGGAATGGCGTGCCGAACCATGAACCGCTTGGCGAAGTCCTTGGAAGACTCCAGTTGCGCCGCTGCCTTTGCCGGTCCGAAGATCCTCAGGCCCCTTGCGCGAAAGTCGTCGACGATGCCCGCAGCCAGCGGCGCTTCCGGACCGACAACTGTCAGGTAGACGTTCTCCCGCGCGGCGAATTCCGCCAAGGACTTGATATTGGTAAGCGGCACGTTCTGGAGCCCAGGCTCGAGTGCAGTCCCGCCGTTTCCCGGGGCCACGAAGACCATCTGCACCCGCGGGCTCTGGGCGAGCTTCCAGGCTAGCGCATGCTCGCGTCCACCGGAACCGACCACGAGCAGTTTCATCTCAGTGCCTGAAGTGGCGTGTCGAGGTGAAGACCATTGCGATGCCGCGCTCGTCGGCCGCTCCGATCACTTCGTCGTCGCGCACACTGCCACCCGGCTCGATGACTGCGGTCGCTCCCGCATCGATCACCACATCGAGCCCGTCCCTGAAGGGAAAAAAAGCGTCCGACGCGACGCAGCTGCCCTGCAGGTCGAGGCCCGCGTTCTTCGCCTTGATCGACGCAATGCGTGCACTGTCCACGCGGCTCATCTGGCCTGCGCCGACGCCCAGCGTCATTCCGCCCCGGCAGAAGACGATCGCATTGGACTTTACGTGCTTGCCGACTCGCCACGCAAAGAGAAGGTCGGCGAGTTGCGCAGGGCTCGGGGACTTTTTCGTGACGACCTTGAACTCCGCAGCCTGGACATTCCTCGCGTCGGAGCTCTGCATCAGGAGGCCTCCACCCACGCGCTTGAAATCGTAGGTGTTCGCGACGTGGGAGAGCGGCACTTCGAGCACCCGCAGGTTCGCCTTCGCGGCGAAGGCCTTCTTGGCATCGGCCTCGACGCGCGGGGCGATGATAACTTCGGCGAACTGCTTGCCGACCCCTTCGGCTGTCGGCTGGTCAATTGCGCGATTGAAGGCGATGATTCCGCCGAACGCGGAAGTGGGATCGGTGGAAAAGGCTTTGGAATAGGCGTCCAGAAGGCTAGTGCCGGTGGCCACGCCGCACGGGTTGGCATGCTTCACGATCACGCAGGCTGGTTCCGTGAAGCTTTTTACGCATTCCCACGCGGCGTCGGCGTCGGCGATGTTGTTATAGGAAAGCTCCTTGCCCTGGAGCTGCCTGAAACTGGCGAGACTGCCCTCCACCGGTCGCGGGTCGCGGTAAAAGGCCGCCGTCTGGTGTGGATTCTCACCATAGCGAAGGTCCTGGATCTTTGCGAACTGGAGGTTGAGCACCTCGGGGTACGGTTGCCGGACGTTGTCCGCATCGAGTGAAGTAAGGTAATTGGCGATTGCGCCGTCATAGGCCGCCGTATGCGCAAACACTTTTTTAGCGAGCGCGAACCGGGTCGCGCCGGAAACCTCGCCCGCTGAGCGAAGTTCCGCCAGGACGGCTGCGTAGTCGGAGGGATCGACAACGACGGCAACGCTCCCGTAATTCTTGGCGGCTGCACGCAGCATGGCCGGACCGCCGATGTCGATGTTCTCGACTGCGTCTTCGAGGCGGCAATCCGGATCGGCGACGGTGGCCTGGAAGGGGTAGAGGTTGACGACGATCAGGTCGATCGGCTCTATGCCGGCCGCCCGGATGGCGGCCATGTGCTCCCGCGAATCGCGGCGAGCCAGGATGCCCCCGTGAACCTTTGGATGAAGCGTCTTCACCCGCCCATCGAGCATCTCGGGAAAGCCGGTGTATTCGGAAACCTCTGTGGCGGCTACGCCGGCCTTCTCCAGCAGCTTGGCGGTGCCGCCCGTCGAGACGATCCTCACGCCGAGGGCAGCCAACGCCTGTGCGAATTCGACGACTCCCGTCTTGTCGGAAACGCTGATGAGCGCTTGGCGGACCTTGGTCATCGTCCCTGCTGCGGCGAGCGGCGCGAAACTGCTGCGCGGCTGCCTGTCAGCCTTTGATGCGAAGCAGCTGCATTTTCTTGCGCAGCGTGTTGCGATCGATCCCGAGCATGGTGGCAGCCTGTGTGAGATTGCCCTCCGCCTGGCCGAGCACCAGCTCGATCATCGGTTTCTCGACGTTCTTGAGCACCATGTCATAGATGGAGGTGGGCTTCTCGCCGTCCATGTCCTTGAAGTAGCGCTCGAGCGAACGCTTCACCGCGTCGTGCAGTTCGTTGTTGCGGCTCATGCTGCGAGTTTCTCCCTGAATTCGCTTGAAGTGTCGCCAGCATCCGCATGGCGGACCCGCTCGCCCGATTCGGCGAGAAGCGCGAAATAAGCGGCCACCGCGGCAACTTGCGCGGGCGCGGTCTCGATCCTGTTCAGTTCCTGGCGCATTGCCTCGCCGCCCGGCAGTTCGCGCAGGTACCAGCCGATGTGCTTGCGCGCAACGCGAAGGCCTTGCTCCTCGCCGTAGAACTCGTGCAGGGCGTGCAGGTGCTCGATGAGCACGGCGCGAATTTCCGCGACCAGCGGCGGCGCAAGCTTTCGTCCCGTGGCGAGGTAATACGCGATCTCACGGAAGATCCATGGCCGTCCCTGCGCCGCCCGGCCGATCATCACGCCGTCGGCCCCGGTCCGGGAGAGCACCGAACGGGCGTCCTCAGGCGACCGGATGTCCCCGTTCGCGATGACCGGGATGCCGACCGCAGCCTTGACTTCGGCAATCGTGTCGTATTCGGCGTGCCCGGCAAATCCGCATGCTCGGGTCCGGCCATGCACAGTCAGGAGGCGCACGCCCGCAGACTCGGCCAGTCTTGCAATGCGGACGGCGTTCCTCGACGATCGGTCGGGTCCCGTGCGGATCTTGAGCGTCACGGGAATTTCAACGGCTCGGACGACCGCTTCGAGGATTGAAGCGACAAGCGTTTCGTTTGCCAGAAGCGCTGATCCCGCGGCTACGTTGCAAACTTTCTTTGCGGGACAGCCCATGTTGATGTCGATGATTTGCGCGCCGAGTGAGGCGTTATAGCGAGCGGCGTCGGCCATCGTTGCAGGATCCGCGCCTGCAATCTGCACCGAAATCGGGTCGACTTCGCCGGCGTGATCCGTCCGGAGGCGCGATTTGCGCGTCGCGCGCAACTCCGGTTTGGACGACACCATTTCGGAGACCGCAAGCCCGGCACCAAAACGCTTGCACAGCTTGCGGAAGGGCCTGTCCGTCACACCAGCCATCGGAGCAACGAACAAAGCATTGCGCAATATGTGCGCGCCAAGCTGCATCGGTTGGAGGTCTGGTTGTGACAATGCGAGGGAAGCGCATTCTATACGCTCCGGCGCGAAAAAAAATCTTGCGGCGTACATTTGTATCGTCGCCGCAACATCGCAACGCACCAAAGAAGCGCCACCGGAAAAAGTGGCGCTTCGCTGAAATCAGTGCTTGACGTTACGCGTTGAGGTTATGCCTTGACGTTACTCCCAACGGACGCTTGACATGTTCGACGGCAGTGCGCGGGGAAGCGTGTTACCAGGCGGATGGACCAAAGATCATGCGCCGCGCGAACTGCCTGCGAGCAGGCGGAAAAAGATCGAGCGCTGCCAGCGCTGCGCCGCGCAGTGCGGCCGCCAGCGGATCGGGTCGCACATACAGCGTGGCCATGAGATCGGTGGCGAGGATGGTGGCTTTTGCATCGACGCGCCGCATTTGCGCGAATTCACGGGCAAACGCAAGCGAGCCCAATGCGTCGCATGAAGCCGTGCGGACCAGGCCAGCAAGATCCCACGCATCGCGCAATCCCAGGTTGAGTCCTTGGCCGGCGACCGGATGCAAGCTTTGGGCGGCGTTGCCCACGTGCACTTCGCCTGCAACGGCGCCGGGCGGACGATAGCGCAACACCAAAGGCGTTGCGCTTCGCGGCCCGAGTGCGCGGAAAGAGCCGGCGCGATGACCGAACGCATTCTGGACGGCCGCGAGGAACTGACCATCGCCCAGGCCCATGAGCGCAGTCGCGGTTGCGGTCGTGCGGCTCCAGACCAGGCCGTAATGACCCTCGAGCGGGAGCAGCGCCATCGGGCCTTCTGCGGTAAACCGTTCCCACGCGGTGCCGTGTGACGGTCGATCGCTCTCTATTGACGCAACAAGCGCCGTGTGGCCGTACTCCTTGGAGATCGCCTGATCGCCTGGTGTCCCTTCTGCGTGCACTACGAGCCTGGCACGTAGCGGGCTGTCCGCCTCGTCGACAAGCAGGTCGTCACCGACGAGCACAGCCAACTGACGAGCAATCTCCTCATAGCGCACCACATAGCCAAGCGCGGGAAGCTCTACGTTTTTGTCCGTGATGCGGGTGCGCCCGAAGCTGCCGGCTTGCGAAACGTGGATCGTCTCAATGGGCGTTGGGCTCAGGCCCTTCCAGGCTCCCAGGCGTTCCAGGATGAGCCGACTGGCGTACGACAGCGCAAGAGGCCGCAAGGCGGCGGGGCCAAGCGACTGGTCGGTTCGCGGCGTGCGACCGGACAGGCGTACGACGAGTCCAGAATCGCGCAGCGCGAGCGCGAGCGCGCACCCTACAGGCCCCGCGCCGCGGATCGCGACGTCCACCTCCCTTTCACGCATTGCGCATCAGCGCTTCGATTTCGCCGATCGACTTGGGCGTCTCGTGCGTGAGGATCTCGCAGTCGCCCTCCGTAACAAGGACATCGTCCTCGATGCGCACACCGATGTTCCAATAGGACTCCGGCACTCCATCGCCGGGGCGAACGTACAAGCCCGGTTCCACCGTGAGCGTCATGCCCGGCAGCAGCGGGCGCCACTCCGCGTTTTTCTTGTAGTCGCCCGCGTCATGCACGTCGAGCCCGAGCCAATGGCCCGTGCGGTGCATGTAGAAGCGCCGGTAGGTCTCCTTCTCGAGGGCTTCCTGGAGCGTGCCGGTTAACAGGCCGAGGTCGATCATGCCCTGCGCAAGTACCTTTACCGCGGCATCGTGCGGCTCGTTCCAGCCCTTGCCCGCTCGCGTTTCAGCGATGGCGGCTGACTGGGCTGCCAGGACCAGTTCGTAAACATCTCGCTGCGGCCCGGAAAATTTCCCATTCACAGGAAAGGTGCGCGTGATATCCGACGCGTAGCCGTCGAGCTCGCATCCGGCATCGATCAGCAGGAGGTCGCCGTCGGCCATGCGCGCGTCGTTACCCACATAGTGGAGCACGCACGCGTTCGCTCCGGAAGCAACGATGGGGGAATAGGCAGGAAACTGCGCGCCGCCACTGCGGAAAGCGTAGAGCAGTTCGGCCTCGATCTCGTATTCGTACCGACCGGGGCGCGAAGCGCGCATAGCGCGACGATGCCCCGTCGCCGAAATCGACGCGGCCCGGCGCATCGTGGCAAGCTCGGCGGCGTCCTTCATCAGGCGCATCTCATCAAGCTGCACCCGCACGTCGACAATGTTCGCGGGAGCGGCAACCCCAAGCCGGACCTTCTCGCGGACCGCATTCAGCCATCCGATGACGCGTTGGTCCCACGCCGGGTCGGACCCCGGCGCGTAATGCACGCTCGGCTGGTTGCAGAGCAAGTCCGGCATGCGTGCGTCGAGCGTGCCGATCGGATACGCCTCGTCGAAGCCGAATTCTTCACGCGCCGCGTCGGGCCCATGGCGAAAGCCGTCCCAGATTTCCCGCTCTTCATTTTTTTCGCGACAGAACAGGATGGAGCGCGATTTCTCGCCCGCAATCAGTACGAGCACCGATTCGGGCTCCGTGAATCCGGTCAGGTAATGGAAATAGCTGTCGAAGCGATACGGATAGTGTGCGTCGCGATTGCGGATGCGCTCCGGTGCGGTTGGCACGACGGCAACGCCGGATTGCATCGCAGCGGCGAGGGTGCGCCGGCGAAGCGCGAAAGGTTTTGAAGGGGTCATTGAATCGTTCATGGGGCCTTCGAATAGATTGGGTCAGGGCCGATTCCGCGGCCGAGGTGATCGTTCAGGTCGGCAAGGCGCTCTGCCGTTCCGACATCGCTCCAGAGCCCTTCATATAACTCGCCAGTGAGCCGGGCACTCCGGGTCGCTGTCTTGAGCAAAGGGGCAAGCGGTGCTTTAGTGCCGGGCGCGATGCCCTCTACCATCCGGGGACTGAGCAAGCCAATCCCTGAATAAGTGTAGCGCGGTGCGGCGAGCGTGCCGACCCGGCCTTCCGAGAGCGAGAAATCGCCTTGCGGCCTGAAAAGTGGATTGGGGACCATCACAATGTGGCCCAGGCGACTGGCGAGATCGAGCGCCGCAAGGGTGCCGAAAGGGTAGTCGCAATAGACGTCGGCGTTGACGAGGAGGAACGGTGAATCGCCGAGCAGGTCCAGGGCGGTCGCGATTCCGCCGGCGGTTTCGAGCGGGGCGGCCTCGCGGGACCAGGCAATCGCGACATTCCACTTCGAACCGTCGCCGAGCGCGCTCACGATCTTGTCGCCAAGGTGCGAAACATTAATGACCAACTGGCGCACCCCGGCTTCGGCGAGCCGTTGTACGTGCCGGACGATCAGCGGTTGGCCGCCCACTTCGATCAGCGGCTTTGGCAAGGTATCGGTCATTGGCCGGAGACGCTCGCCGCGGCCCGCGGCCAGGATCATTGCCTTCATCAGAACGTGTAGCCGACCTTTGGGCTGCGCTCATGAAGGCGATCGAGGAGCGCGGCGAGCGGCCCCAGTTGCCGGTAACGCGCGCAAGCCTTTTGCAGGTACTCGAGCACCAGCGGCAAGTCGGCTAGGTAACGCTCTTTGCCGTCGCGATGGCAGAGCCGCGCGAAGATGCCGGCGACTTTCAGGTGGCGTTGAATGCCCATCCATTCGAAATCCAGGTAGAAGTCCGCGAAGTCGCTGCGCACGGGCAGGCCCGCCTTGCGCGCCTTTTCCCAGTAGCGAACGCACCAGTCGATCACGCGCTCTTCCTCCCACCGGACATAGGCGTCCTTCAGGAGCGAGGCCAGGTCATAGGTAATGGGCCCGACCACCGCATCCTGAAAATCGATGACGCCGGGCAACGGGTCGCTTACCATAAGGTTGCGCGAGTGGTAGTCGCGATGAACCGGCACCCGGGGCTGCGCGAGATTGTTCGCCACAATTGCGTCGAAGGCCTTGGCAAGCACCGTCGCATCGGCGGGTGTGGGGGTAGCGCCGAGATGGCGTGCCATATACCACTCCGGAAAAAGGCCGAGTTCCCGGCGCAGCAGCTCTTCGTCATAAGGTGGCAGAGCCGCGTTGTCATTCGCACGCTGAATCGCAATGAGGCTGTCGATCGCCGCCGCGTAGAGGCCGGTTGCGACATCCTCCCGCTCATCGGCTGACTTGAGCCGATCAAGGTAAGTCGTCCGGCCAAGGTCTTCGAGCAGCATGAACCCATGCGTAGTGTTTTCCGCGTGGATCTTGGGCACATGCACGCCTGCCTCGCCGAGCAGCCGGTCGATCGTTATGAACGGCTGGCAGTCCTCCTTGCCCGGCGGCGCGTCCATCGCGATGAGCGAAGCGGCTCCATCGGCAAACGTCATGCGGAAGTAGCGGCGGAAGCTTGCATCTTCGGAGGCTGGTGCAAGCGCAAACGCACGTCCTGGGAAGTGCCCAGCCAGCCAATCGTTCAGCAAGGACAGTCGAGAGTCGGAAACCATTGTGGAAGGCAGAACCTGCCCGCCAAACGGCCGATGCAGAATTGCCTTATCCCGTGAATTGTGCGATTTTAGCAGCCCGAATTTCCATCCCAGCCCGTCTCCAGAATGCTGCTTCCTCCGGCACGCCTGCCGGCGCTCTCCGCGGCGTGCCTTGCCGTGTGGTGTGCCGCCTTTTCGAGCGCCCTCATGGCGCAGGCGCCCTCGCAGCCTGTTCCGCCGAAAGAGAAAGGGCCCACCACGATCGACGCCGAGCGCATCGATGGCGTCATGGACATCGAGGTGTCCGGCAGCGGCAACGCAGAATTGCGCCAGGACGAGACCAGCATTTTTGGGGACCGAATCAAGTTGAACCAGGAGTTCGGTCGCATCGACGCAGACGGCGGCGTGCGCCTGCAGCAGGGCTTGGACCGATTCTCGGGCTCGCGCCTGCGGTACGACCAGGAAACCGACACCGGCGTGATCCAGGATCCGGTGTTTTCCATTCGCGGGGGCAACAAGCCTGCGCGCGGCAAGGCCGAGCGCATCGATTTTCTCGGCAAGGGTCACTACAAGATTTTCAACGGCTCGTTCACGACGTGCGAGCCGGGGAAGGACGACTGGACCATCGAGGCCGGGTCCCTGGAACTGGATTACAACGAGGAGTCGGCCACCGTTCGCAGCGGCCGGCTGCGTTTTCTGGACAACACCATCGCAGTGCTGCCGTGGATGAGTTTTCCGCTGGAAAAAGGGCGCAAGACCGGCCTGCTCGCGCCGGGCTACACGCAGTCCACAAGAAGCGGGCTTGAAGTCAGCACGCCGTTCTACTGGAACATTTCGCCTGAGAGCGACGCGACCATCACGCCGCGCTATCTCAGCAAGCGCGGCACGCAATTGCAGACCGAGTACCGGTACCTCGACCCGAAATATTCGGGCTCCGCCAGTTTCGAGTACCTGCCCGACGACAAGCGGGCGGGCATCAACCGGTACGGCATGTCGCTGTACCATCAGCAGACGTTTTCGCCGAACTTGTTCGGTCGCCTCGACCTGAACCGGGTTTCGGACAGCCGGTACTTCGTCGACCTGTTCTCGAAGGTTCGCCAAACCTCCCAAGCCTCGATCCAGCGGGAAGGTTTCCTTCAATATAACGGTGACAGTTATTGGGTGCAGGGGCGTATCCAGCGCTTCCAGACCCTGCAGGATCCACTTGCGCCAATCGTAAGTCCCTATCACCGCGTGCCCCAGATCAGCTTCGGCACGTGGAAGAACGAAGTGGCCGGCGTCGCCGATCTCGCCCTGCCGGCCGAATACGCTCGCTTCACGCACTCGACGCTTGTCGAAGGCACGCGCATCCTGACCCGCCCCACGATTTCGGCGCCTTACCTCACGCCGGGATTTTTCTTCACGCCCAAGGCCGGGGTTCACTACGCCGGATATACCCTTGACCGGGCCGCGTTCGGCCAGCCCGAGAAGCAGAACATTACTGTTCCCTGGATGAGTGTCGACAGCGGTATGGTCTTCGAGCGGCCGATGACGTTCAGCGGCCGCAACTACACGCAGACCCTCGAGCCGCGACTGTTCTATGTCCGGGCGCCGTATCGCAACCAGGACCAGGTCCCGCTTTTCGACACGGCGCTTGCAGATTTCAACTACACGCAGCTTTTCAGCGAGAACCGGTTCGCCGGCGGAGACCGCTTCGGCGACGCGAACCAGCTTACGGCCGCAATGACCACGCGGATGCTGTTCCCGAACGGCCAGGAATTCCTCCGGGCGACGATCGGTCAGCGGTATTACTTCAGCGACGAGCGAGTGGGGCTGAACGCGCCCACCGTCGGCGTGCCGGCCGCGCTGGTGACGCCGAAATCGCCCCTGCGGACATTCGGAAACTCGGACTTGCTCGCGTCCGTTGGCGCACGGGTCGCGCAGAACTGGAATTTCGACACGACCGTCCAGTACAACGCCCGGCTTTCACGCACAGAGCGCGCTGGCTTGAATCTGCGCTACTCCCCTGAGTTCGCAAAATTCATCAACTTCGGCTACCGGTTCACGCGCGATGCCCTGAACCCAATCGACCAGGTCGACATCTCGGGCCAGTGGCCGATCAAGGCAGGCTGGTTCGCAGTAGGCCGGTATAACTACTCCTTCCAGGACGGCCGGCTGCTTGAGGGAGTAGGTGGCCTGGAATACAACGCCGGGTGCTGGCTGGTGCGATTCGTGGTCCAACGGCTGCAAGTCGCGACTCAGCTGGCCTCCACGTCCTACTACGTCCAGCTGGAGTTGAACGATCTGGCACAGATCGGGTCAGACCCGTTCGACCTCCTGAAGCGGGCGATCCCCGGCTATACCGCGACCAATACGCGGACCGACCAGCCCACACCGGCCAGCCTCCAGCGCAGGCTGCCTTTCGAGCAGGTGTATTGATTTGAAAATGAACCGTTCCTTTTTCTCCGCGCTCGCATTTTGTCTCGCGCTCGCGTTTGCTGCCTCGGCTGCGGCCCAACGCGTTTCGCTCGTCGATCGAATCGTGGCGGTAGTGAATAACGAAGTCGTTACGCTTTCCGAACTGAGCGAGCGTATCGCCATCGCCGAGCGGCAGCTCAAGCGCCAGAACACGCCAATGCCCGATGCGGGCGTGCTCGAGCGCCAGGTGCTCGAGCGGCTGATCCTCGAGAAGGCCCAGATCCAAATGGCGAAGGAAACGGGGCTGCGTGTCGAGGAGGTCCAGCTCGACCGGACGCTGGCCAAGATCGCCGAAAACAACAAGATGACGCTGGCCTCGTTCCGCAAGACGCTCGAGGGAGACGGCCTCAAGTTCGATCGCTTTCGCGAGGAGATCCGAAACGAGATCATGGTTACGCGCCTGAGGGAGCGCGAAGTGGACGACAAGATCCAGATAAGCGACAGCGAGATCGACCTTTACCTGGCTGAATCGGGAGCCGCAACGACCGATGGCGATGTCGAATTCAACATTTCGCACGTCCTTGTCCGCCTGCCCGAGCAGGCCACACCCGAGAGCATCCAGGCGGCGCGCGGCCGCGCGGAAAAGGTGGTTGCGGAAGCAAAGGGCGGGGCCGATTTTGCCAAGCTCGCTGCGAGTTTTTCAGACGCCCCTGATGCGTTGGCCGGCGGTAGCATGGGATGGCGTTCCCTCGACCGGCTCCCGGAGGTATTCGCCGGGGCTCTCAAGGAGATGCGCCCCGGCGAGGTCACCCAAGTGCTGCGCAGCCCGGCCGGCTTCCACGTGTTGAAGCTCATCGATCGCCGAGGCGCGACCAGCGCTGTGTCGAGCGCCCCGGTTCAGCAGACTCGCGCAAGGCACATCCTCATCAAGACGAGCGAAGTGGTTTCCGAAAGCGAAGCGCGACGCCGGTTGGCGGACTTGCGCGAGCGGATCGTTAATGGCGGGGATTTTGCCGAGTTCGCCCGGCTCCAGTCCGAGGACAGCACGGCGGCAAAGGGCGGCGACCTCGATTGGATCTACAAGGGCGATACCGTGCCTGAATTCGAGCGCGCCATGGATGAACTGAAGCCCGGCGAACTCAGCCAGCCGGTGAAGACGCCTTTCGGCTACCACCTGATCCAGGTGCTAGATCGTCGCGTCGCAGATGTCAGTTCCGAGCGCCGCCGCCTCCAGGCGCGCCAGGCGCTGCGTGAGCGCCGCGCGGATGAGGCGTACCAGGACTGGCTGCGCCAATTGCGCGATCGCACGTACGTCGAAGTGCGCCTCGAGGACAAGTAGGGCAAAGGAACAAGGGGAACCGCCAAGGCCCGTTCCCCGTGCCTCCTCCCCCACGCTAAAAGGACGTGATGGCCACCAGACTTCCCGTAATCGCGCTGACCACTGGCGAACCGGCGGGAATCGGGCCCGAACTGGCGCTCAAAATCGGTCGGGAGTTTTCCGCCAGGATTGTCGCGATCGGGGACGCTGGCCTGCTGGCCGAGCGCAACAAAGCGCTGGGGCGGGATCTGCGTCCTTACGCCATGGATGCGCAGCCATCCGGGGTGGGCATCGAAGTTGCGCATGTGGCCCTCGGCCGATCGTCAAAAGCCGGTGAACTCGACCCTTCAAACAGCTCGTACGTCCTTGCGACCCTCGATCGTGCGATCGACGGGTGCCTCGCGGGCGAATTCGATGCGATGGTGACAGCGCCGGTGCACAAGGGGGTCATCAACGACGCCGGCATGGCATTCACGGGCCACACCGAGTATTTGGCCGAGCGGACGCGCACGGGTCACGTCGTCATGATGCTCGTCGGTGGCGGACTGCGGGTCGCGCTGGCGACCACCCACCTGCCGCTGTCAAAAGTACCTGGCGCGATTACGCAGGAAAGCCTCACTTCAACGCTCCGCGTCCTCCAGGCCGGCCTGAAAGAGCAGTTCGGCTTGAAGGCGCCCCGGATCCTGGTCTCCGGCCTCAACCCGCACAGCGGCGAGTCCGGCCATCTCGGGCGGGAAGAGATCGATGTGATCGAACCCGTGATCCGGGCGCTGATCCGCGAAGGTTTTGAGCTCGAGGGCCCGATTCCTGCCGACACGCTCTTCGTGCCTGAGCGGCTGAAGCGCGCGGACTGCGCTCTGGCCATGTTCCATGACCAGGGGCTTCCGGTTCTCAAGTACGCGAGCTTTGGCCGGGGGGTCAACGTGACGCTCGGCCTTCCCATCGTGCGTACGTCCGTGGACCACGGGACTGCGCTCGACCTGGCTGGCACCGGCCAGGCCGACGCGGGCAGCCTTGGCGAGGCCATCCGCCTGGCACTCGAAATCGTGCAGGCGCGCAGGCAAGCCGGCTGACATCCCGCGCGATGCGCCACCTTCCGCGCAAGCGCTTCGGCCAGCACTTCCTGCACGATCCGTATGTCCTTTCCCGCATTGTCTCGGCGATCGCGCCCCGGCCCGGGGACGTTGTCGTCGAGATCGGGCCGGGCGAAGGCGCGCTCACGCGCCCGCTCCTCGAGACACTGTCCCACCTGACTGCGATCGAGATTGACCGTGACCTGGCCGCGTGGCTCAGCGGGGAATTCCCGGCCGAGAAGCTTTCGGTGATCGTGGCGGACGCCCTCGAGTTCGACTTCGGCACGCTTCCGGTGAACCTGCGGGTGGTGGGCAACCTGCCTTACAACGTCTCGACTCCGTTGCTCTTCCATCTCGAGAAATTCGCCAGTCGGGTGCAGGACATGCATTTCATGCTGCAGCTCGAGGTCGTAGACCGGATGGCGGCCGCGCATTCGACACCTGAGTACGGAAGGTTGTCAGTGATGCTGCAGCGACGCTTTCGCGTCGAGCGGTTGTTCCGCGTCCCGGCGGGTGCTTTCCGCCCGCCACCCAAAGTGGAGTCGGCGGTTGTCCGCTTGACGCCGCGTCCTGCAGCCGAGATCCCGGCGCTGGATGAGAAAGTATTTGCAACCGTAGTGACCCGTGCCTTCGGCGCCCGCCGCAAGACGCTTAGGAATGCGCTGTCGTCGTTGATCGATGCCGGGGGATTGACCAGCCTGGGAGTCGACCCTGGCTTGCGGCCGGAGAATGTCTCGCCGGCCTGTTATATCAAAATCGCTATTGAAATTGCCCGGAGAGGCGCCCTGCCGTTGGATCCGTAAAAACAAATTCGTGGAATCGTCAGATTTTTCGCTCGATGAACTCTATCTTGTATCCGTCCGGGTCCTCGACAAACGCGATCACCGTCGTGCCGAATTTGACCGGACCGGCCTCCCGCGTCACCTTGCCTCCGCCGGCCCTTGCTTTCTCGCAGGCGGCGGCTGCATCGGCTACCTCGATGGCGAGGTGACCGAAGGCCGTGCCCTGGTCGTATTTCTCGGTGCCGTAGTTGTACGTCAGCTCAAGGACGGTGGTGGACGACTCTTCACCGTAGCCGACGAAAGCCAGGGTGTACTTGCCGTCCGGAACGTCCTTCTGGCGCAGGACGCGCATGCCGAGCACTTTCGTATAGAAGGCGAGAGAACGCTCGAGGTCGCCGACGCGCAGCATGGTGTGCAGGAAACGCATGGTTGGATCCTTAAAAGACGGGCAGCGCGGCTGCAGCCAGATCGAGGCGCTGGCGCGCCGCGCGGCAGTCAGGATACAGGCTCTCGACGACTTTCCAGAAACGGCTGGAATGGTTCAGTTCGACAAGGTGAGCGACCTCATGGGCAACCACATAGTCGGCCAACGCCGGCGGCACGTGCACAAGACGCCACGACAGGCGGATCCGGCCGTCTTGCGTGCAAACACCCCATTGGGTGCGCGCATTCGAAAGCGAAACGCGGGCCTGGGGCAGGCGCAGCTGCGCCGTGTAATAGGCGACACGCGGGGCGAGGACTTCGAGCGCATGGGCTTTGAGCCCGCGAACCAGCTCGCTTCTGACCTGCAGGCGCTCCTGCGGCTTTCTCAGCCGCAGCACCAGCCTGTCGCCCGCGAACTCCAGGTGTTTCGGACCCTGCGCCAGTTCGAGCGTAAGTGAGCGTCCGCGTACCGGGATCGACTCGCCTGGGACGCCCATGACGCGTACAGGCCGTCCGGCTTTCGCCCACTCGTCGAGCTTGCGAAAGATCCAGCGCGATTTCTCGCGCAGAAATTTTTCGATTTCCAGCCAAGGGGCATAGTGTGGCGCGGCAACAGCCAGGCCCTCCGCGTCGATTGAGATGCCGATCGTGCGACGGCCGGAGCGCCTGAAGCGGAACGCAACGACGCGCGGTCCCAGTTGCACGAGCCGTCGGTCAGGGGCCGCTTCAGGCCGCTCATCGACCGCATCGGGCCCGAACAACGTCAGTTGCTGGGGGGCGGGCATAGCTCTTCCTGCTGGCGTTCGATCCACCTTTCTACTTCCGCGGTAACTTCAGCGGGATCCCGTCCTTGCGTCGCGATCGGCGGTCCGATTCGCAAGGTAATCGTGCCGGGATACTTGAGGAATGCGTTCTTGCCCCAGTAAAGACCGGCGTTGTGGGCCACCGGTACTACGGGTGCGCCCGTCTGGGCTGCAAGCCATGCGCCGCCCGGCTGATACTTTCTGCGAGTGCCTGGCTCCACCCTGGTCCCCTCAGGAAAAATGACGACCCAGAACCCTTGCAAAATCCGTTCCTTGCCCAGTCGCGCCAACTGTCGAAGCGCGGCCCTAGTTTTGGCCCGGTCGATCGCGATCGGACTCATCATTGCGAGCCCCCACCCGAAAAACGGGATCCACAGCAATTCCTTTTTCAACACATGGACCTGCGGCGGGAAGACGGTTTGGAAGGCGAGCGTTTCCCAGGCGGACTGATGCTTCGAGAGAATGACGCTTGGAGTGGATGGCAGGTTTTCGCGGCCTTCGACGCGGTAATCGAGTCGGCACGTTACGCGAGCAACGGCCAGCATGATCTTCGACCACCCCGAAATTACCCGGTAGCGTGTCATGCGTGCCAACGGAATGGTCGTCAGGCAGAGCAGCGCGTAAGGCAGGGTGACCAGGACCAGCGCGACGGCAAAGAGCGCCGATCGCAGCACTATCATGCGGGGCGCAGCTCCGCGAGTTGCGTCGCGAACGCGGCAAGGTCCGCGTAGATCTCGGTCGATTCCGGCAGTCCACCCGCGTCGCGCGTCTTGCGGCCCTTCCCCGTGAGCACGAGGACGGGCCGTGCGCCCGCCGCCGCGGCCGCCTGCATGTCGCGCAGGGAATCGCCGACGAAAGGCACGCCCGCGAGGGGAATATTCAGTCGCCGCTCGATCTCCTGGAGCATGCCGGGCTTGGGCTTGCGGCAGTCGCAGTTCGAGTCCGCTGCGTGCGGGCAGAAAAAGATCGCCTCGATGCGCCCGCCGGCCTGGATTGCCGCTTTGTGCATGGCATCGTGGATCGAGTTGAGCATGCTGGTGTCGAACAGCCCCCGCGCGATGCCTGACTGGTTGGTCGCCACCACTATCCGCCAGCCGGCCTGCGTGAGGCGCGCAATGGCCTCCATGCTGCCTTTGATCGGCTTCCACTCGGCGGGCGACTTGATGTACTGGTCGCTGTCCTGATTGATCACCCCGTCGCGGTCGAGCATCAGGAGCTTCATCCGGCAAGCTTCGAGATGTCGGCGACGCGGTTCATGAGGGTGCCGAGCTGCTGGAGAAGCGCGGCGCGATTGGTGCGGATGGCCGCATCGTCCACCATGACCATGACCTCATCGAAGAATCTGTCGACGCTCGGCTTGATCCTTGAGAGCAGTTTGAGCGCCTCTGCATACTCACCGGCATTGAAATGATTTTCCGCAAGCGGTGAAAGCTGTTCGACGCCGTCCATGAGGGCGAGTTCCGCTGCCTCGGTCATCAGCGTGCGGTCCGGGCGCACGAACTCGTGGCGGATGGTTTCGTTCTTGTTAATGATGTTGAGCACGCGCTTGTTCGCCGCGGCCAATTCCTTGGCCTCCGGCAGCAGCCGGAACGTTTTGACAGCATCGAGTCGCAACGTCACCCGGTCGATGCGCCCGGAGGGGCGCGCAAGGACGGCCTCAATCTCTTCGGTCGCATGCCCCAGATCGCGCAGGTAGCCGCGTAGCCGGTCGAGCACAAAGCGCTCGACTTCCTTGCCCGTGCCGCCCGCAAGTTTTCCGGCTGGGTAGACGCCAACCGCGTCTTCGACTAACTGTTCGAGCGAGAGTGGCAACTTGAGTTCCAGCAGGATGCGAAGGACACCCAGCGCATGGCGCCGCAATGCAAAGGGGTCCTTGTCGCCCGTGGGCGCGGCGCCGATCCCAAAGATCCCGGTCAGGGTGTCGAGCTTGTCGGCCAGCGCGACCGAGGCGGAGACGGCTCCTTCAGGCAGCTTGTCCCCGGCAAACCGCGGCCTGTAGTGGCCTTCAATCGCATCGGCTACCGCAAGCGGTTCACCATCATGAAGCGCGTAATACCGCCCCATGGTGCCTTGCAACTCCGGGAATTCGCCCACCATCCCGGTGAGCAGGTCCGCCTTTGCAAGCCATGCGGCGCGTTCTGCTAGGGACGCATCTGCGCCAAGCGAGCGAGCAATCCTGCCTGCGAGGAGCTGGATGCGTTCCGCGCGCTCCAGCTGGCTGCCAAGCTTGTTGTGATAGACGACTTTCCCG
The DNA here is from genome assembly GCA_025352885.1 of Pseudomonadota bacterium. Taxonomy (GTDB): domain Bacteria; phylum Pseudomonadota; class Gammaproteobacteria; order Burkholderiales; family SG8-39; genus SZAS-79. The sequence continues at coordinate 54,094 of JANXRZ010000010.1, forward strand.
AGAAGCGGCACGCGCGTTTCCAGCCGCGACTTGCGGTCCTGGCTGTAAAAGAAGCGCGCATCCTCGAGTCGCGGCCTCACGACACGCTGGTTTCCGCTCACGATGTGCCGGGAATCGGCAACCTCCATATTCGACACGATGAGGAATTTCGGCAGGAGCTTTCCCGCCGGGTCGAACAGCGGAAAGTATTTCTGGTTCTGGCGCATCGTCAGGATGAGGCACTCCTGCGGCACTTCCAGAAACTGCGGATCGAATGCCCCGACATAGACGGAGGGGTGTTCGACCAGGGCCGTGACTTCATCGAGCAAGTCGGTGTAGTCCCCGAGGACTGCGCCAAGCTGTTTTGCCTGCTCGCCAAGTGCGAGGTCGATGAATGATCGGCGTTGGGCGAATGAAGGGACGACGCGGCCATTTTGTTTAAGTGTTGTTTCATAGGCGTCGGCGCCCTGGATGGCGATGTCGCCGCTGCTCATGAATCGGTGGCCCAGAGTCGTGTTCCCGGCATCAAGGCCCAGAACCCGGCCCGGAACGATCCGCGCACCATGCAGGAGGATCAGCCTGTGCACCGGGCGGACGAACTGCGCTTCACCGTCCCCCCAGCGCATCACTTTCGGGATGGGCAGCTTCTTGAGCGCCTCCTCGACTTTCTGGCCGAGGACCGCATCGAGCGTGCCACCAGCAATGTTCACTCGTGCGACGAAGACATTGCCCTTCGGGCTCTCGCGCTGTTCAAGTGCGTCGACTGCAACGCCATTCTTTTTGGCAAATCCGGCGACGGCGGCGGCAGGTGCTGTTGCCGAAGGGCCGTGGACTTCCTTCGCGGTGTCGGCGGCCTTGTCGAGCACCCCGCTGATGCTTGCGGCCAGGCGACGGGGCGTGGCGAAAGGCGTGGCTGAACTGGACGCGGTCAGGAAGCCGTCCTTTAGAAGGTCGGCAGCGAGCGCTTCACAAAACGCTTGCGACAACCGCAGCAGCGATTTCGGCGGCAATTCCTCGGTCAGCAACTCGACCAGCAACGTCGCTTGCACCTAGGCTGCCTTTGCCGGTTTGCCAAGCATGGGAAACCCGAGCGTCTCGCGAGAATCGAAGTAGGCCTGGGCGACGAGGCGAGACAATGTTCGCACCCGACCGATATACGCCGCGCGCTCGGTCACGGAAATTGCCCCTCGTGCATCGAGCAGGTTGAAAGTGTGGGAGCACTTCATCACCATTTCATACGCGGGCAGCGCGAGGCCAGCCGCGATCAGCCGCTTCGCCTCGCCTTCAAAGTCGGAAAACAGGCGAAGCAGCAACTCCACGTTGGCCTGCTCGAAGTTGTATTTAGATTGCTCCACTTCGTTCTGGTGGTAGACGTCTCCATAGCTCACGCCCTCGGTCCAGACCAGGTCGTAGACGCTCTCCTTGTCCTGGAGGTACATCGCGAGACGTTCCAGGCCATAGGTGATTTCGCCGAGCACCGGCTTGCAGGGGATGCTGCCGACTTCCTGGAAGTAGGTGAACTGCGTCACTTCCATTCCGTCCAGCCAGACTTCCCATCCAAGTCCCCAGGCACCGAGGGTGGGCGACTCCCAGTCGTCTTCTACGAACCGGATGTCGTGCACTTTAGGATCCACGCCTATCGCAATGAGCGAGTCGAGATACAACTCCTGGATGTTCGAAGGCGAAGGCTTGAGTGCGACCTGGTACTGATAGTAGTGCTGCAGGCGGTTCGGGTTCTCGCCGTAGCGGCCGTCCTTCGGCCGCCGTGACGGCTGCACGTACGCGGCTTTCCAGGGCTCGGGACCGATTGCACGCAGGAAAGTCGCCGTGTGAAACGTGCCGGCGCCGACTTCCATGTCATAGGGTTGCAGCAAGGCGCAGCCCTCACGGTCCCAGAAGGCATTCAGTTGCAGGATGAGTTGCTGGAAGGTAAGCATGAGCGCCGGCGTTTGTGCGGTTCGAGTGATCGAGGCGCCGAAAAAGTGAAGCGGATTTTACCTTTTCCCTCGAATGGCGGATAGCGCCATGAGAAAGATGGCAAGGGCAACCGCCAGCCAATTGCCCATGTGCACGAAAGGCGTTGCGCCCGCGTAACCGCTCACCGTCGCTTCCAGGCGGGCTTCGATGTATTGGGGCAATTGCCCGAGCACGCGGCCGCCCCGATCGATTGCAGCGGTCATGCCGGTGTTGGTGGCCGAGAGCATGGCGCGGCCGGTTTCCATCGTGCGCATGCGCGCCATCTGCAGGTGTTGCCCCGGAGCAAGCGAGTCGCCGAACCACGCCATGTTGCTGACGTTCACGAGCAACGTGGCTTCAGGAAGCGGGCGGATGATCTCTTCGCCGAATACATCTTCGTAGCAGATGTTCATGGCCACCCGCTGTCCCGCGACTTCGAGCGGCGCCTGCGTTGTCTTGCCCGTGGCGAAATCGGCCATGGGGATTTGCAGGATGTTCACGATCCACCCGAAGCCAGGGAAGACAAACTCGCCGAAGGGCACCAGGTGCACCTTGCTATAGATCTGGGGGCGGGAGACGCCGAGGCTTATCACGGAGTTGTAAAAGTCCGCCTGGCTGGTCCGGTACGGCACGCCGACCAGGATGTCGCCGCCGTTTTGTTTAGCAAGCGATTCAAGGCCTGCTAGGTAAGCGGGATCGACCTGGTCGAGAAAGCGAGGCAACGCCGTTTCTGGCAGCACGATGAGTGTCGCCTTCCCGGCCTGAGCGAGTCGCTGATAGGTGTCAAGCGTTTTCGCATAACGCTCGGCATCGAACTTCATGTCCTGCGCAACATTGCCTTGGAGGAGGGCGGCGGTGATTGGCGAACCGTAAGGTTGTGTCCATTCCACTCTTCGCAGCGCCGCGCCACCAACGATGAGCGCGGCGAGGAAGCCGGCCGCCATCATCCGTCGCGGTCCGGCGGCCAGTTGGAGGATCAGCCCTGCGCAAATCATCATGAGCAGCGAAAGTCCATAGACGCCGGCGATCGGCGCATAGCCCCCGAGCGGCGTATCTGTGGTCGAGTATCCGAGGACCAGCCATGGAAATCCCGTGAAGCCGAGGCCGCGCAGCATCTCGGCAAACATCCAGGCAGCGGGAATCACGCACAGCCGGTGCAATAAGGTGCTTCCGGGCAAGCGGTGCTGGACGTAGCCGGCTAGCGCGAGTGGCCACGAGAGGAACGCGCAATACAGGAGCGTCGCAAACCCGGCGATGGGCGCGGGCATGCCGCCGAACACGGACAGGCTCACATAGACCCATGAAACACCCGTCATGAACAGGCCCATGCCGAAGGTGAATCCGATCAATGCAGCATCGCGCGCGCGGGAGGCGCTCGTCCAAAGGTGAGCAAGGATGGCCGGGCAGATCAGCGCGAACGGGTAAAGATCGATCGGCGCAAACGACGCCACGAGCGTGGCACCCGAAGCGAACGCGATCAGGCAGGCGACCCCGCGCCGCTGCGACAGCCAGCCCGGGGAAAAGATCTGGATCAAGCCCGGGGCTTCACCACGGTCAGCGTGTACACACGCCGGCTGTCCGCGCGCAGGACCTGGATCCGCAGGCCTTCGAGGGTGATCGTCTCGCCCCGCTTCGGCAGGCGGCCGAGGTGGGCGATCACCAAGCCGCCAACCGTGTCGTAATCCTCGTCAGGAAACGAGGTGCTGAAAGCCGCGTTGAAGTCCGCGATCTGGGTAAGCGCCTTGACCCGGTATCGGCCACCCGACTCGAGGATGATGTTGTCGCTTGCTTCGTCGAAGTCGTACTCGTCTTCGATGTCACCGACGATCTGCTCGAGCACGTCCTCGATGGTGACCAGCCCCGCAACCCCCCCGTACTCGTCGACCACGATGGCCATATGGTTGCGGCTGGCGCGGAATTCACGCAGCAGCACATTGAGGCGCTTGGACTCCGGCACGAAGATCGCGGGGCGCAGCATCTCGCGAACGTTGAACTCCTCCTCGCCCGCGTAATGGCGCAACAAATCCTTGGCAAGCAGGACACCAATTACGTCGTCGCGATTTTCGCCGATGACGGGAAAGCGCGAGTGAGCGGTCGAAATGACGACGGAAATGAACTGCTCGATCGGTTCGTTGATGTCGATGACGTCCATTTGCGCGCGCGGGATCATGATGTCCCGCACCTGGATCTCGGATACCGTCATGGCCCCTTCGATGATCGAAAGGGCGTCCGCGTCGACCAGGTTTTTCTTGTATGCCGACCTGAGAAGCGTCACCAGTTGTTCGCGGTCTGCCGGCTCCCTCATCGCCAGCGCGGAGATCCTTTCGAGAAACGTAGGTCGGTCGGGGTCGTTCATGGGGATTTCATTGTACCGGGCGCCGTGCCCCGGCTCCGATGAGGTACGGATTTGGCAATCCCAGTTGCTTGAGGATGCGGATTTCGGCGCGCTCCATCCGTGCGGCTTCCGCTGCGTCGGCGTGGTCATATCCTCGAAGGTGAAGAACGCCATGCACAGTGAGGTGTGCGTAGTGTGCTTGCAATAATTTGCCCTGTTCCCGCGCTTCACGCCCGATCACCGAAGGGCAGAGGACGATGTCACCGGCGCCGGCACCGTAGGCGAAGCTGAGAACATTGGTTGCGTAATCCTTTCCGCGAAACGCGCGATTTAAGCCGCGCGCTTCCGAGATCCCGGCCAGTCTCACGGTAACTTCAATGGGGCCACGCGAGGCCGCACGTACCCATTCACTGAACCGTGCAGCGGCGGGGGTGCTTCTCGAGCGGCTCGCATCCTGCACGTGGACCGTCGCCTTAATCGGGCGGGTGCTTTTTTGCGTGCTCTTCGTAGGCATGGACAATGCGCGCGACCAGCGGGTGGCGGACTACATCCTCGGCGAGGAATTCCGTAAACGCGATGCCGCGCACATCGGCCAAGATGCCACGCGATTCGATGAGGCCGCTTTTCTGCCCGCGCGCAAGGTCGATCTGCGTAACGTCGCCGGTTACGACGGCTTTTGCGCCGAAACCGATGCGGGTGAGGAACATCTTCATCTGCTCGGGCGTCGTGTTCTGCGCCTCGTCGAGGATGATGAAAGCGTGGTTGAGCGTGCGGCCGCGCATGTATGCAAGCGGCGCGAGTTCTATCGTGCCGCGTTCGAGGAGCTTGCCCACTTTGTCAAACCCCATGAGGTCGTAGAGCGCGTCGTACAGCGGGCGCAAATACGGGTCGACCTTTTGCGCGAGATCGCCCGGCAGGAAGCCCAGGCGCTCACCGGCTTCGACCGCAGGGCGCACCAGGACGATGCGTTGCACCGTATCGCGCTCGAGCGCATCGACGGCACAAGCGACGGCGAGAAAGGTCTTGCCGGTACCTGCCGGGCCTATACCAAACGTGATGTCGTGCGCGAGGATGTTCTTGATGTAAATGTCCTGCCGGGGCGTGCGGCCATGCAGGTCAGGACGTCGCGTAACCAGCAGGGTCCGGTCGTCCGATTCGGGCTTCCGTGCGCGGATGCGCGCATGCCGCAACTCGGTCAGCCCGAGTTGGACATCTTCCAAGGCAAGATCGCTCGAACCGGTCTTCGTATAGAAATAATCCAGTGCCCGGGCCGCTTCGGCCGCCTGGCCGGGTTCGCCTTTCACCGAGAAGCCAGGCCCGCGCCGCGAGATCGTCACATCGAGGGCCGATTCGATCTGGCGCAAGTTCGCATCCATCGGCCCGCAGAGCCGGGCCAGGCGCTGGTTGTCCACGGGTTCGAAGCGCACTTCGGCGGCCTTGTCCGGATGCTTGCGCAGCGCCGGCTTGCTATTCATCGACCAGTTCGCCCCGCAAAGTATGCGCAAGCGCACGGGTAATGCGCACTCTCGAGAAGGCGCCCGCAAGGTTGGCGCTTCCCTTGAAATTGACGGTCCGGTTGTTTTCGCTGCGACCTGCCATGTCGACGGGATCCTTCCGTGATGGACCTTCGACAAGGACTCGTTGAATCGTGCCCACCATGTCCTGGCTGATCGCGCTCGCCTGCTCCTCGATTTGCGCCTGAAGGCGTTGCAGGCGCGCAAGCTTCACTTCCCGGGTCACGCCGTCAACAAGGGCGGCCGCAGGCGTTCCGGGCCTCGGGCTGTAAAGGAAGGAATAGGAGTCATCGAAGCCGATATCGCGTACGAGCGCCAAGGTCGCTTCAAAATCCGCCTCGGTCTCGCCAGGGAAGCCGACGATGAAATCCGACGAGAGGCCGATGCCCGGCCGGATACGTCTGAGCCTGCGCACGATCGACCGATACTCAAGGCTCGTGTAGCCGCGCTTCATGGAGCCCAACACGCGGTCGGACCCCGACTGCACCGGGAGATGCAGGTGATCGGCGAGCTTTGGAATTTCGGCGAACGCCTGGATAAGGCGCGGCGTGAATTCACGCGGATGCGAGGTGGTGAAGCGGATGCGTTCGAGGCCATCGATTTCAGCCACATGGAGCAACAGTTCGGCGAAATCGCAACGCGTGCCGTCCGGTGCCTGGCTGCGATATGAGTTTACGTTTTGCCCGAGGAGCGTCACTTCTTTCACGCCGCCCTCGGCGAGCTCCGCGATTTCGGCAATCACGTCATCGAATGGCCGCGATACTTCTTCGCCGCGGGTATAGGGCACGACGCAGAAACTGCAATACTTGCTGCAGCCTTCCATGACAGATACGAACGCGGACGGCCCGTCGACGCGTGGCGGGGGCAGGTGATCGAACTTCTCGATCTCCGGGAAACTCACGTCCACCTGGGAAAGTCCCGTCCGGTGTCTTTCCGCCAGCAGCGCAGGCAAACGATGCAGTGTTTGTGGGCCAAACACCACGTCGACATAGGGTGCGCGAGCAAGAATCCCCGCGCCTTCCTGGCTTGCGACGCACCCTCCGACCGCGACCATCAGCGCCGGATTTGCGGCCTTGAGTTCCTTGATCCGGCCGAGGTCGGAAAACACTTTGTCTTCCGCCTTCTCGCGTACCGAGCACGTATTGAAGACAACGAGGTCGGCGTCCTCCACACAGGTGGCCGGTGTGAGCTGCGCGGATTCGCACAGGACGTCGGCCATCCTGGCCGAGTCGTACTGGTTCATCTGGCAGCCGAACGTCTTGATGAAAACCTTGCCTGGCATGGTGTCCTGCTAACGCTGCTTCTTGTCCGGCTTGGCGGCTTCGTCCTGGGTGAGTATCCAGACCCGGTGCACCATGCCCGCGGCATCAACCAAGTACTTCACGAGGAGGGTGTCCTGAGGCAGTGCATTTGGGACGAGGATCCGGTTATCCGGCGTGCGGATCTGCGCGCCCGGTGACAGTTGGGCGCGCACGCCATCGAGTTCGACGATCGTTTGACCGACGTACCGCAACTGCCCCCGGGTGGCTTCGTCCGGGATCGCCCTCAACTGCGCGATGGCAGTCCCTGAACCGCAAAACCACGCAGTTAAGAGAAGGGCAGTGATGATGCCGCGTGAAAGGTAGCGAATGCTCAGCACCGAAGATGTTGGTGGTGATAGGTGGACTTGAACCACCGACCCCAGCATTATGAGTGCTGTGCTCTAACCAGCTGAGCTATATCACCAGAAGTTGCGGATCGAGTTGCGGTTTGTGCGAAAACGGCCGCGAATTGTCTGTATTTCGGCTATCGCGGTCAAGGCCCCCGTGCACTTTCTGGTCGAAAACGGCTGGTTTTTCATCCATTTAGGTTTTTCACACGCAGTTCGCCTCACGTCCTCCCAAAGGATCCGAAAAGCCGGCCGCTAGAATGGGGGGATGCGCTTCGATCTGGCGGTGGTGGGCGGTGGGGTGGTTGGGGCGAGCGTTGCCCGCGCAGCGCGCGGCCTTTCCGTAGCCCTCATTGCAGCCGACCGTCCAGCGGATCGCGAGCGCTCACAACGGTACGATGCGCGCATTTACGCCTTGTCCCCCGGCAATGTGGCGTTTCTGCGCTCAATCAAGGCGTGGGACCTCATTCCCGCTGACCGTTTGACCCCCGTTCATTCGATGCGCGTTTTTGGCGACGCACCAGACACATGCATCGAATTCGATGCGTATCGGGCAGGCGCGAGCGAACTGGCATGGATCGTCGAAGACAGCGCACTCCAGGCCGCCCTTTGGACCGCCATGAGTGCCCAGGACGGGCTCGAATTGATCGTTCCGGGGCAGTGCGACTCACTCGAAGTGGGTGGGTCGGCAAGCCTGGGCCTCTCGAGCGGCCGCCAAATCGAGGCCGGCCTGGTGATTGGGGCCGACGGCGCTGATTCGTTTGTGCGCACCGCGGCCGGAATCCACGCTGCCGGCAAGTTGTATTCGCAGACAGCGGTGGTGGCCAACTTCAAATGCGCCAAACCGCATGGGCACACCGCCTTTCAGTGGTTCCAGCGCGGGGCGGTGCTCGCGTTGCTTCCTCTTCCAGGAGACCGGGTATCGATGGTCTGGTCCGTTTCGGATGACGAATCGACTCGATTGACGGAAATGGGTGGGGAACAACTTGCAGACGCGGTGACTGCTGCGTCGGCAGGAGTGCTCGGGACGCTCGAACCGGAATCACGCGCACAAGGCTATTCGTTGCGAACGGTAACGGCCAGTCGATTGGTGGCCCCGCATGTTGCGCTTGTGGGCGACGCTGCCCATGTAATCCATCCGCTTGCCGGGCAGGGCCTCAATCTCGGATTGCAGGACGCGAGATCCCTTGCAGCCGTCATTCTTCAACGCGAAAAGGTGCGCGGCGTTGGCGACCTGCGCGTTCTCCGACGGTACGAGCGATCCCGCAGCGAGGCTATACTCGCCATGCGCACCGGAGTGGACTCCTTGCATCAATTGTTCGGCTCCGCCAACCCAGTCGTGGGGCGCATGCGCAACCTCGCCCTGAACTTAACCAACCGCATGCCGGTCATAAAAAACCTTCTTTTGCGTCACGCAGCCCGGTGACGGCCCCGGAGATTCGATGCCACGCCTAGTCATTTTGTGCTTATTTGCGTTTTTCGTAACGTCGGCCGGTGCCAACGAGCAGCTGATTCGCCGTTCGATCGAGCCGAAGTTGAACGGCGCAAAAATCGAAGGCGTCCAGCCCTCGCCGATTCCAGGTCTATTGGAAGTCCGCTTTCGCACGCCGCAAGGCATGCAAATCCTGTATTCGGACCCGAAGGGTGAAAACATCGTCCAGGGCGAGATCTTCGATTCGAAGACGGGTCGTAACCTGACAGATGAGCGAATGAGCAAGCTCACGGCCATCAAGTTCGAGTCCCTGCCGCTCAACCAGGCGGTGAAGATCGTGCGTGGAAACGGCAAGCGGGTCGCCGCGATGTTTTCAGACCCCTACTGCCCGGCTTGCCAGTCCTTCGAGCAAACGCTCCAGCAGATGGATGACATGACGCTTTACGTTTTCATGTTTCCGGTGATCCGCCCGGAGCGCATCGACGACTCCAAAAGCATCTGGTGCTCGCCGGACAAGGCCAAAGCCTGGCTCGATCTGGCGCTGCGTAAGAAGGCCCCCCCACCGGCGACTTGCGAAAATCCGGTCGATTCGATCGTTGCCTTCGGCCAAAGCATCGGGGTCAGGGCGACGCCAACGCTCTTTTTCGAAAACGGCGAGCGACAGCAGGGCGGGATGTCGTTACCGGAATTGCGCGCACGCCTCGATTCGATCGGCAAAGACGGCAAGCAGGCGAAGGCGAAGTAAGCCTACCTCTGCTGGGCAGGGAGTGGCTGGCCCCGGGGCCATAGCAACCACAACTTGCCTTGTTGCCGCATGCGACCGGCCTGGTTGCCCGCCTCCTCGCCGGTCCCCCAAAAAAAATCCGCCCGAACGGCGCCTCGAATCGCGCCTCCAGTGTCCTGCGCCAGCACAAGCCGCTCGAGGGGGGATGACGAAAGCGGTAGCGTCGTCTGCATGAAGACGGGTGAACCCAATGGGATGTACGTTGGGTCCACGGCTACGCTGTAGCCGGGCGTGAGCGGCACCCCGAGGGCCCCGGGTGGACCATCGAGACGATGCTTCGGCGGGGGGAGTTCCCGGAAGAAAACATAGCTGGGATTCGCGTTAAGCGCCTCCTTCAGTTTGTCGGGATGCGCGGAGGCCCATGCCTTGATCGCCTGCATGGAGGCCTGATCCGCATTCAATTCGCCCCGATCCGCCAGATACCGCCCGAGGGAGCGATAGGGGTGACCATTCTGTTCGGCGAAGCCAAGCCGGAATCGTTCGCCGGACGCTAGCTCGACCTGCCCGGAACCTTGGATCTGCAGGAAAAAAAGTTCGACTGCGTCTGCCACCCATGCGAGCGGCTTGGCACGTAGCTCCGGCACGGCCGCGTCAATCTCGGACCTGGCGTAATAGGGCACCAATCGCCGTCCCTGCAGCCGACCCCGCAGGCGCAAGTTGCGCAATTCCGGATGCACTTCGCCCAGGTCGACGACGATGAGGTCATCCGGCACCCCGTAGATCGGGAACCGGAAAGTCGCGCTTTGGTGGCGACTGCCCCTGAGGATCGGCTCGTAGTATCCCGTGATGAGCCCTTCTTGTTGTGCGTCCGGCGTCATAACCTGGAACGGGGAGAACTGCTCTTCAAAAAATGCGCGTGCGGCCCGTTCCTCGGCGACTGCCACGCGGGCAGCGGCACAGGATTTCTGCCATGCCGCCCTGTTCTGAGCACTGGTGCAACCTTGGAGAAAGGCGTTGAAGCTAGGCAACACCTGGGACTGGCGCCAGGAAGGGACGTCCGCCCATGCCGTCTCCTTATAGATCGCATCTATCGGTGCGGGTTTCGGTGGCACGCAGGCCGGGCACGGTCCACAGGCGGCAGGGGACGGGCAGCTCTTGGGAGTGTTCGTTTGCGGCTGCGCTATTGAATCGGCGCCTTTGACTCGCCCATTGCCTGTATGCAGGCTCACCGGTGCGCAGGCCGAAAGCAGCGCACAAAGTACAATCCACCCAGCGAAAAAACCTGTGGGCTGCGTCATGTGGGTCGTTTTTCTGGAAATGGGCGTGGCTCTCTCCTTGCTGCTGCTGATCGTCTGGTGGACCTGGCCGAAGAAGCGCCCCGAAGACAAGACCAAAGCCGACGCTAGTGCAGGACCCGGGGCACCGAAAGCGTGAACTCTGGAACGGTAGCGTCGAAGCGCGTTCCGTCTTCACCGACCATTTGATACGTTCCCCGCATGGTCCCCACCGGGGTGGCTATGGAAGTCCCGCTCGTGTATTCGAAGCTTTCACCTGGCCGCAGCATCGGCTGAGCACCCACCACGCCAAGGCCTCTTACCTCCTGGACCTGGCCCCGGGCATCCGTAATGACCCAGTGCCGGCTGATGAGTTGAGCCGCGGCGGACCCTGCGTTGCGGATGGTGATCGTGTATGCAAATACATAGCGATCGGCTGCTTCGTCCGACTGGTCGGCGAGGTACTGGGTTGTGGTTCCGACTGAAATGTCGAAATGCTTTTCCTGAGCCATGCCGAGCCATTGTAAGGCCAAGGCATTGCCGGCTGCGGTAAATCGGGGGCTTCGCGGGCTACAATTCCGCTCGATATGAAGTTCCGCATCGCACCCAGCATCCTTTCTGCCGATTTCGGCCGCCTCGGCGAGGAAGTGAAGGCCGTCATCGAGGGCGGCGCGGACCTCATCCACTTCGATGTGATGGACAATCATTACGTCCCCAACCTGACGATTGGGCCTCCTGTTTGCGAGGGCATCCGGCCCTATGCAAGCGTGCCGATCGATGTGCACCTCATGATCAAGCCGGTCGACCGGATCATCCCGGACTTCGCGAAAGCGGGCGCCGGCATCATCAGCTTTCATCCGGAAGCCTCAGACCACATCGATCGCACGATCGCGCTGATTCACGAACACGGGTGCAAGGCAGGGCTCGTATTCAATCCGGCTACGCCGCTTGACTACCTCGATTACACGCTCGACAAGCTCGACCTCGTGCTCCTGATGTCGGTCAATCCGGGCTTTGGCGGACAGAAGTTCATTCCGTCGGTCTTGCCGAAAATCCGGGAAGTTCGGCGCAGGGTCGATGCGGCTGCGAAAATCACCGGCCGCGAGGTGTGGGTCGAGGTTGACGGTGGCGTGAAGGTCGACAACATTGCTGAGATTGCGGCCGCGGGGGCCGATACGTTCGTCGCCGGCTCCGCAATCTTCGGGACAAACGACTACTCCAAGACGATCGCGGATTTGCGCTCGCGGCTTCCGGCACAGTGACCGATTTCGGCGCTGTCCGCGCCGTGTTGCTCGACTTGGACGGCACGCTTCTCGACACAGCGCCAGATCTCGCGGCTGCGGCGGCCGACATGCTCGCCGAGCTCGGCCTGGAGCCCGTACAGGCCGCCACCGTCCGGCGTTTCATCGGCAAGGGCATTCCAAACCTTGTGCGACGAACCCTGGAATCTTCGCTTGGCTGCGCGGTCGATGAACGTCGCATCGGCGCGGGACTTGAGAGTTTTTTCTTCCACTACGAAAAGCGAAATGGGCGGCTTTCGAGCCCTTATGCCGGCGTGCGTGAGGGCCTCACGGCCTTGCATGCGGCGGGTTTGGCTATGGGCTGCGTAACGAATAAAACAACTCGCTTTACGCTTCCCCTGCTGAATATGACAGGACTGGCCGGGTTTTTTTCCGCGGTCGTTTCGGGTGACACCGTTCCAAGGAAGAAGCCGGCCCCCGACCCGCTTCTTGAAGCGTGCAGGCGGCTTGGAGTGGGGCCGGCGGAATCGATCATGGTCGGTGATTCGGCCAACGACTCGCTGGCAGCGCGTGCCGCAGGGTGCCCAATCCTGTTGGTGCCATACGGCTACAGCGAGGGGGTGGATGTGCAAAGCCTCGACTGCGATGGTATAGTCCCGTCACTCCTGCACGTCGCAGGACTTCTGTCTTCTCAGTCGTGAACCACACCCGGACAAACTGGACCCCCACCTGGCCAAGCTGGCGCCCCTGGCGCAGCTAGACCATTTGCGCCCTCCCGCGGCAGGGGCGGCGCGACGTAAGTGAAGCCGCAGGCTGTCCCAGTTCCAAAAATCCGGTTCCAGAGTGGGAGATTCGCATGACTGAGCTCGAATTCGAGCAGCTCGCAAGGCAAGGCTATAACCGTATCCCGGTTGTTTCGGAGATCCGGTCGGACCTTGACACGCCAGTGGCGCTTTATCTGAAGCTTGCCAACAAGCCTTATTCCTACCTGCTCGAGTCCGTGGTTGGCGGCGAGCGCTTCGGCCGCTATTCCTACATAGGCTTGCCCTCTTCCGAGCGCATCGAAGCGAGGGGCAGCGATCTCTCCGTTCATCGGCGAGGCGCCGATGGCGAAGAGCACGTCGAGCGCTTTGCGAATACCGACCCGTTTGTTTTTGTCCGCGATTACCTCTCGCGTTTCAAGGCGGCGACATTGCCGGGGCTGCCGAGATTCGCTGGCGGGCTGGTCGGGTATTTTGGCTATGAAACCGTGCGGTTCATCGAAAAGAAGCTTGCCCGCATCGACAAGCCCGACCCGCTCGGCACGCCTGACGTGCTGCTCATGCGCTCAGAAGAGCTCGCCGTCATCGATAACGTCCAGGGCAAACTGTATTTCGTCGTTTACGCCGATCCTGGACTGCCGGATGCGCTGCGCCGGGCGCGGGCCCGGCTTGCAGAACTCCAGTCGCGCTTGTCACGTCCGATCAACCAGGTTCCGCGGAGCTACCAAGGTGATGACAGCCTGCGCGGTTCGGTGTCGAAGGAAGACTTCATCGCCGCAGTGAAGAAGACCAAGGAGTACATCTATGCGGGCGATGCGATGCAGGTCCAGCTCTCACAGCGAATTTCGCGGCGGTTCACCGCGCCGCCGTTTTCGCTTTACCGTTCACTTCGAGGGTTGAACCCGTCGCCCTACATGTTTTATTTGGACCTCGGAGATCATCACGTGGTGGGCGCCTCGCCGGAGATCCTTGTGCGGCTTGAGGGCGACACGGTGACGTTGCGGCCTATTGCAGGGACTCGGCCCAGGGGCAAGACGTATGCCGAAGATCAACAAGCAGCTCGCGAATTGCTCGCCGACCCCAAGGAGCGGGCAGAGCACGTCATGCTGATCGACCTCGGGCGCAACGACGTCGGGCGGGTTGCCAAGACCGGCAGCGTGAAGGTGACCGAGACGATGAATATCGAGCGCTACTCGCACGTGATGCACATCGTTTCGAACTGCGAAGGCCAGCTTGCCGAAGGCCTGGATGCATTCGACGTGCTCAAGGCGACTTTCCCGGCGGGAACGATCAGCGGCGCGCCGAAAGTCCGAGCCATGGAAATCATTGCGGAGTTTGAACCTATCAAGCGAGGGCTCTATAGCGGCGCCGTGGGCTATCTAGGGTTCAGTGGGGACATGGATCTCGCAATCGCGATTCGAACCGCCGTCGTGAAGGATGGTGTACTTCATGTCCAGGCCGCTGCCGGGATCGTGGCGGATTCGGACCCCGAATCGGAGCACCAGGAGACACTGCACAAGATGCGCGCGGTGTTGCGTGCGGCTGAAGATGCGCTGGCCGAAAACATGCAGCCCGTGGCTGCATAGGAGGCCCACATGCTTCTGATGATCGACAACTACGATTCATTTACCTACAACCTCGTCCAATACCTCGGCGAACTGGGCGAGGACGTGCGTGTAGCTCGGAATGACGAAATCACCATAGAGGAAGTGGTCAGCATGGCGCCCGCGCGTGTTGTCCTTTCACCCGGACCCTGCACTCCCAATGAAGCCGGCATTACGCTCGGTCTTGTCTCGGCACTCGCTGGCCGGGTCCCGGTCCTGGGGGTTTGCCTCGGCCATCAGGCGATCGGCCAGGCGTTTGGCGGGAAAATCGTGAGGGCTAAGCAGGTGATGCATGGCAAGACTTCCCAGATCGAGCACGCGGGAAAAGGTGTGTTCCGTGACCTGCCAGAAGGGTTTGTCGCTACGCGCTACCACTCGCTGGTCATTGACCCGGCCAGCTTGCCCGAGTGCCTTGAGGTAACGGCGCGCTCGGAGGACGGCGAAATAATGGGCGTGCGTCACAAGCAGCACTCGGTAGAAGGTGTGCAGTTCCATCCCGAGGCGATCCTCACCGAGCATGGGCACCATCTTCTAAAAAACTTCCTGCGGGGACGAGGAGAATGAAAATTTCAATTGCCGAAGCGATCCAGAGAACGGTCGAGCACCGCGAGATATTTCATGACGAAATGCTTCATGTGATGCGCCAGATCATGAGCGGCGAGCTCACCCAAGCGCAAATCGCCGGATTCGTCATGGGCCTGCGCGTGAAGAAGGAAACGATCGGCGAGATTTCTGCCGCTGCGCAGGTGATGCGCGAGTTCGCGACAAAGGTGGACGCCGGCGGGGATGAGCATCTCGTCGATACGTGTGGAACCGGTGGCGATTCGGCTCACACCTTCAATATATCGACTGCTGCGGCCATAGTGGCCGCCGCCGCTGGGGTCAAAGTTGCCAAGCATATGGGGCGGTCGGTCTCGTCCTCCTCGGGAAGTGCCGATGTGCTCGAGGCCATGGGCGTAAACATCTCGCTCGCGCCAGACCTCGTTGGCAAGGCGATTAAGGATATCGGCCTGGGTTTCATGTTTGCCCCAAGCCATCATGCGGCTATGAAATATGCGGCACCGGTGCGCAAGGAGCTCGGCGTCCGTACCATTTTCAACTTACTCGGCCCCTTGACCAATCCAGCCTCTGCGAAGAACCAGGTCATGGGAGTCTTCCATCCAGATCTCGTCGGCATCCAGGTGCGCGTGCTCCAGCGTCTTGGGAGCAGGCACGTCATGACCGTTCATGGACTGGATGGCTTGGACGAGATATCTATCTCGGGCGACACCATGATTGGGGAACTGGTCAAGGGGGAGATCCTTGAATACACCGTCCATCCGTCCAGGTTCGGCCTCGAAATCTATGATCGGCGCTCGATCCAGGTGAGCACAGTCCAGGAATCGAAGGAAATGATCCTTGCGGTGCTGGAAAACCAGGCCGGGCCGGCGCTGAACATCGTCCTGTTGAATGCCGGGGCCACGATCTATGTCTCAGGAGTCGCCAAGTCGCTCGAAATCGGCGTCGAGCACGCCCGCAAGGCAGTCGCCAAGGGCCAGGCGCGGGCCAAACTCGACGAATACATTTCGTTCGCCTCGCAACACAAGGCGAAGGCCTGAGCCTTAATGGCGGATGTACTCCAGAAGATTCTTGCGACCAAGCGCGAAGAGGTCGCTCGATCCATAGAGCGTGTATCTCTCGCGCAGGTGAGGGCGCAAGCTGCGCAGTCAGGGGCAACACGGGATTTTGCTGGCGCAATGCGAGAACGAGTGGGCCATGGACGTCCTGCAGTTATTGCGGAAATTAAAAAGGCAAGCCCGTCCAAGGGCATCCTGCGCGATAACTTTGATCCAGCCGCGATAGCAGCGACCTACGCGGCGGCCGGGGCCACATGCCTGTCCGTGCTGACGGACCGAGTTTACTTCCAAGGCTCCGATGAGAACCTGGTTCGCGCGCGGGAAGCATGTCGGCTGCCGGTGCTCCGCAAAGATTTCGTAATCGACGAGTACCAGGTCTACGAAGCTCGCTCGATCGGAGCGGACTGCATCCTGCTGATCGTGGCAGCGCTCGAGCAAGCGGTCATGCTCAAACTGGAAAGTCTTGCCCTTGAACTGGGCATGGCAGTGCTGGTTGAAGCGCATGACGCGCACGAGCTCGATCGCGCTTTGGACACTCGGACGCCCCTCATAGGCATCAACAATCGCAACTTGCGCACGTTCGAGACCCGCCTTGAAACGACCCTGGAACTGCTTGACCGGGTGCCTGCCGATCGCGTGGTGATAACCGAAAGCGGAATCCTGTCAGTCGAGGCGGTCCGAAGGATGCGGAATCAAGGGGTGAACGCGTTTCTCGTCGGCGAGGCGTTCATGCGGGCCAAAGACCCTGGCCAAGCGCTCGAGGAGCTCTTTGAGACTCGTTCCTAAGTAACTGATTTAATTGCTACATAATTTCCACTGTTGCTGAATTGCAACACCAAAGCGCTGGGCGGTGCGTAAATCGACCCCAAAGCTGTTTCCAGAGGGCCCAGTTTGGCAAAATCGCATCGACTTCTCGGTACGGGGGGTCTGGTTGGAGACCTAATCGGGACCGACCGGGAATCGAAACCTACACAGGAGATTTAACCGAATGAAAAAGAAACTTCTAGCCGTAGCCGTAGCAGGCGCGCTGGCAGCCCCCGGTCTTGCGCTGGCGCAATCCAGCGTGACGATCAGCGGCATCTTCAAGATGAGCTTGGACAACATCAAGATCGGATCGCCCGGCG
>JANXRZ010000023.1 GCA_025352885.1 Pseudomonadota bacterium
GATCGGGCACCCGCTGGGCTGCTCCGGCGCCCGCCTTGCGATCACGGTGGCGCGCCAGCTCGAGCGGATGAACGGGCGCTACGCCGCGGTGTCGCTATGCATCGGCGTAGGCCAGGGTCTCGCGATGATCGTCGAACGGGCGGAATAGCCCCGTTCAGCCTTTCGCCGAAGTCTTGCTCTTGTCCTCGAGCGTCCTGATCAGGCCGTCGATGCCGTTCTTCGCGACTTCCTGCGAGAAAGTCGAGCGATAGCTGGTCACCAGGCTGATGTTCTCGATGGTAACGTCGACAACCTTCCAGGTCCCGCCTTCATTGACCATCCTGTAGTCGATGGACACCGGCGGCTTGCCGGACTCTTTCATCACGTTCTTCACGAGTGCCTCCCCCTGTGCTGCGGAGGCCGGCAGCGGCTTCACCTCCAGCGTCTTGCTGGACGAAGAGGTCCTGCTCAGCGCGGGCGTATAAGTGTTGACGATCAGCGAGCGAAAACCGTTCTCCAGGGACTGCTTTTGCGATTCGCTCGCCTGGCGCCAGACTTGCCCCGCGGCCATCTGGGTCATCTGGCGGAAATCGAAATGCGGCAGCACTTTCTGTTCGGCAAGCGTCCTGAGCGTCTGCGGGTCCTTGTTGTCCTTGATGATGACGAGGACATCGTCGACGACCGATTTGACCAGCGCGTCCGGCGCCTGCTCCGCGGCGTGCGCGGCGAAGGCGAGGAGGACCATTGCAGCAAACAAGGTGTTGAGGGCTCGTTTCACGAGAAGCTTCCTTGCATCGAAGTGAATTCCCCAGGGAAGCGCAAATCGCATGCCACGCCGCACCCCTGTTAAATCAGAGGTGTGCCAGCGGATGTGCAGCGCATGCCCTGAAAAACTTACGCTCCCGCGGCGCATTTACACGGGCGCGCTTACCCGGCAACGGGTGCCGCGGGATAAAATCGCCGAATACCATTGTTCCAATACTCTTTGTTTCACCTGCTGCAGGAGAAGGCCATGAACGCCCCGCTCAAGACCCCCAAAGCCCAGTTCGCGTGGGACGACCCATTGCTTCTGAACGAACAGCTGAGCGAAGACGAGCGCATGGTGCGCGAAGCCGCCAATGCGTACTGCCAGCAGAAACTGCAGCCTCGGGTGCTCGAGGCGTTCCGAAATGGCACGACCGATCCCGCGATCTTCCGCGAAATGGGCGAGCTCGGCCTGCTTGGCCCGACGATCCCGCCCGAGTACGGCGGACCGGGCCTTTCGTATGTCTGCTATGGGCTGATTGCGCGTGAAGTCGAGCGCGTCGACTCGGGCTACCGGTCGATGATGAGCGTGCAGAGCTCGCTCGTCATGCTGCCGATCTTCGAATTCGGGACCGAGGCGCAGA
This sequence comes from Pseudomonadota bacterium, assembly GCA_025352885.1. Classification (GTDB taxonomy): domain Bacteria; phylum Pseudomonadota; class Gammaproteobacteria; order Burkholderiales; family SG8-39; genus SZAS-79. The sequence goes on from JANXRZ010000023.1 coordinate 1,368, forward strand.
AACAGAAATACCTGCCCAAGCTCGCCAGCGGCGAATTCATCGGCTGTTTCGGCCTCACCGAGCCCAATCACGGGTCGGATCCCGGCAGCATGGTGACACGCGCTAAAACCGTGCCGGGCGGCTACAGCGTGAGCGGCGCCAAGATGTGGATCTCCAATTCGCCGATCGCCGACGTGTTCGTGGTCTGGGCGAAGACGGAGGATGGCCGCATCCGCGGCTTCATCCTCGAGAAAGGCATGAAGGGCCTCTCGGCTCCGACGATCCACGGCAAGGTCGGCCTGCGTGCCTCGATCACCGGCGAGATCGTCATGGACAACGTTTTCGTGCCCGAAGAAAACCTCATGCCCGACGTCGAGGGACTCAAGGGTCCCTTCACCTGCCTGAACTCCGCGCGTTATGGGATCGCGTGGGGCGCGCTCGGCGCGGCCGAAGACTGCTGGCATCGCGCGCGCCAGTACGTCATGGATCGCCAGCAGTTCGGGCGGCCGCTGGCCGCCAACCAGCTCATCCAGAAGAAGCTTGCGGACATGCAGACCGAAATCACGCTCGGCCTGCAGGGGTGCCTGCGCCTGGGGCGCATGAAGGACGAAGGCACGGCCTCGGTCGAGATTACCTCGATCATGAAGCGCAACTCCTGCGGCAAGTCGCTCGACATCGCGCGCATGGCGCGCGACATGCTCGGCGGCAACGGCATCTCGGACGAATTCGGGATCGTGCGTCACATGGTCAACCTCGAAGTCGTGAACACCTACGAGGGCACGCACGACATCCATGCGCTGATCCTGGGCCGCGCGCAGACCGGCATCCAGGCGTTCAGCTGAGCGCAGGCGCAACCCGCACGACCTTGCTCGCGCTGCTTCTCGCGAGCGGGGAGGCGATGGCGCAGGGTCCCAATGGCGTGTTCCTCGTCGCCAAGCCGGACCTCGCCGACCCGAATTTCAGCCGTACCGTGGTCCTGGTCACACAGACCGAGGACTTCAGCACGGTCGGCGTGATCATCAACCGCCCGACGGTCATCAAACTTTCCGATTTCGTCGCCGACCCGAAGATCGAGACTGGCAAGTACGCCGATCGCGTTTATCTCGGCGGACCGGTCATGCGCAATGCGCTCATCGCGGTTTTCCAGTCGCCCACCAAGCCTGCGGCACCCGCATTCCACGTGCTGCGGGACCTTTACCTCACCATGCACCCGGACAACATGACGATGCTGCTGTCATCTGAGACGTCGCGCTACCGGCTCTACGCGGGCTTCTCGGGCTGGGCGCCGCGGCAGCTCGAAAGCGAATTCGAGCGCCAAGGGTGGTACGTGCTGCCGGCCGATGAAGAGGTGCTGTTTCGCAAAGACACCACGGGACTGTGGGAGGAACTGATTGAGCGCGTCCGCGCACTGAAGACGAAGCTGGACCTGCGCGACTCTGCGGGTTGCGATATACAATTCTTGGAATCCGCATTCTGCATGGAGAGTTCCTGATGCTGCCCCGCCTATCCGCCGCGCTTGCCGCCTTCCTGTTGATGTGGAGCGGCGTCGCATTCGGTCAGGTGAACCAGGGCACAGACGACGATGCGGTTTTTCTGGTGGCGCATCCGGCGTTCCGGGACGCGGGATACTTCCACACAGTCCTCATCGCCGCCCCGATTCCCGGCGGCGGGCATATCGGCGTGATCCTCAATCGGCCCACCAATCGATCGCTGTTCTCGATCTTCCCCGAGCATGAGCCCTCGAAGAAAGTTGCGGAGCCCGTGCGCTATGGCGGCCCGTTTTCCCCGGGCGCGCTGGTGGCGCTGGTGAAGGCGGACTCCAATCCCGGCGCGGGCGCCCTGCCCCTCATGAAGAACCTGTTCATTGCTTTCCGCGCGGCGACGATCGATTCGGTGATCGAGCAAACGCCGAACGAAGCGCGGTACTTCGTCGGCTACGTCGGCTGGCGCCCCGGCGAATTAAAGAGCGAAGTCGATCGCGGCCTCTGGGCGGTCGTGCACGCAGACCGCGAAACTGTCTTCCAGAAAGACACGAGCGCCCTCTGGGACGACCTCATCGCCCAGTCCCGCCGCGTCACCACCGAACTCGAATCTTTCGGCGAGTAAACCTGACAAAAAGGGGCCAGGCTCAAACC
>JANXRZ010000024.1 GCA_025352885.1 Pseudomonadota bacterium
GCCGAAGCTTTCCAGGCAGTCGTCGACGCGCGGATCTTCGCCGCCAAGCCCGTCGCCGCCGACTTCAACGCCGAATTCTTCGACACCCCATAAAAGGGAAGCTGACAAAAAGGGGCCAGGCTCAAACCTGACGACGTAGCACTACGTCAGGTTTGAGCCTGGCCCCTTTTTGTCAGCTTCCCTTTTATGGGGTGTCGAAGAATTCGGCGTTGAAGTCGGCGGCGACGGGCTTGGCGGCGAAGATCCGCGCGTCGTCGACTGCCTGGAAAGCTTCGGCCAGCTTGAAGCTCAGCTTGGCCATGCTGTCTGCTTTGCCCGGATCAGGCACTTTTGAAATCAGCTGTACGTAGATTTCGGCCGCGAGGTCGCGCACCGGCCTTCCGACCGAGTGCGCCTCTGCGCCGGCCGCTGGGGCCGGGGCTGCTTTAGGGGGCGCTGCGTGTCCGCTCATAGGCCCGAATCATAAGCGAGAAAGTCCTGCCGCCCAGCGCTACTTTGCGGGCGCCTTCGAACCGGCCGCGTCAGGCACGCCGTAGCCAGCCATGAGGTTCTCGACCACCTGGTGGTAGTGGCCCCAGGGCGCTTCCCTGAAGTTGTGGTTGCGGATGATGAAAGAAGCGCCCGCATAAAATTTCTCGTATTGCGCGTGGCGCCCGGCAAACTCCGAGCCCACGAGATCCCACGCAAGCTTGAAGAGCTTCATGCGCTCGACCGCCCCGAGTTGCGGCGTCTGCCAGAAAGTTTCGAAATCCTTGCGCATCGCCGGATCGCCCATCACCGAGATGTCTGCCGGCATCTGGAACACGCCGCCGCCGCATAGCTCCCTCAGGATGTCGATGATCGCGGAGTGGCCTTCGGTGCACCAGTTGAGCGCGGCATACATGTAGCGGCGGTTGAATGTCTTATAACCGGCCGGCCAGTCTTCCGCGTCCTGGATCTGCCCGGCGATCATGCCGCCGAGCGTCGCCTCCAGCGCACAGAGCCGACCGAGCGTCTCGCGCACCGCGGGAATCTGGTCCGCGCCCGAAGCCTGCGCGACTTTCGACGCCACGCCGACGACTAGCTGCATCTTCGCGTGGAAGCGCACGTTCGACTGGTGATTGCCGTAGCAGTGCGCCGGCGTCTTGATGTAGATCTCGCGGGCGAGCACCGCATCGTTGTGCACGAACACCTTTTCCCAAGGCACCTTGACGTCCTCGCACATGACCATGCTGTCGGTCTCGTCGAAGCGGTGCGCAAGCGGGTTCTCGAACTCGACCTGCGCGTCGCGCTCGAAAGGCTTCCGCGACCACAGCGTCAGCCCCTTGGCATTGACCGGCACCGCGCAGGTGATCGATTCCGCGAGCTGGCTGGGCGCGAGCGGGATCAGGTTGCCGATCCAGATGTCGTTAGAGAACACGGCGCCGGTGGCCAGCATCTTCATGCCGGAGATCACCACGCCATCGTCGTCTTCGCGCACCACGCGCAAGGTCGGGATGGGCAGGTTCTGCTTCACGTAAAACTCGGGATTGCGCGCAGCCTGTGGCGGGATCACCGCGTAGCAGGCGTACAGGTCGTTGCGGCGCATGTGCTCGTAATACTTCACGAGGTTGTCCGCGTAGTCGCCAAACACCGAAGGCTCGGTGGACATGCCGGTCACGAAGCTCGACACATGGTCGGGCGACCGGCCCAGATGCCCGTAACTCATGTTGGCGATCGCGCGATGCAGGGCCGTGCGCTTTTCCAGGTCCGCCTTGGTTCGCGCCGGCAGGAAATAGGCGCTGTAACGATTGCTGCCTTCCTGGTAACTCATCGCCTCGCGGTTTTCAGGCGCCCCTTTCATGTCGTAGATGGCCGCGATGGACTGCGCCGCGTTCCTGAAGGCCGGATGCGCTGTCACGTCGGTCACCTTCTCCGAACCGATGTAGACGACGCGCCCGTCGCGCAACTGCTCGAGATGCTCCTTGCCGGTTTTCAGCATGGGTTACTTCTTGCCCGAGGTTTCGTAATAGTGGATTTCATAGAGCAGGCAGCCGTTCTTCGACGTGAAGGGGCCGTGCGGCACGCCGGGCGGACGGCACGCATAGGTGAACGCATGGGACGCATTGCCGCCCTGCCCCTTGTCGTCGTTGCCGACGATCAGGTCGCCCTGCACGAGGAAGACTTCCTCCCAGTGGTCATGCACGAACGGGACCGTGGAGAAGGCGCCGGGATCCAGGCGCAGCAACCGCGTGCGGCTGCCTTTTTTCGCCGTCTCGTCGAGGTCGGTGCCGAGAACTTTCTGGGTGAAGCCCGGCGGATACCCCGGCGGCACTTCCCATCCGTTCTTCATGTCGACGCCGATGAATTCCAGGTGCTGCTTGGGGGGCAATGCCATGACCGTCTCCTTGGGAAACCCAAAAAACACATGGTACCTTTGCCATCTCCATTTTTACCGCGCGCTTTCGATCCAATGCCCCTGCCTTTCCGGTTTCTTGCCGCCCTTTTGGGCTTCGCTTTTTCTGCAGCTTCCCTCGCCCAGCCGGCCTGGCCGACCAAGCCGATCAGGATCGTCGTGCCCTATGCCCCGGGCGGAATAACAGACACCGTGACCCGCCTCACCGCGCCGAAGGTGCAGGAGGCGCTCGGCCAGCCGGTGCTCGTCGAGAACAAGCTCGGCAACGGCGGCGCGCTGGCCACAGAATACGTCGCGAAAAGCGCGCCGGACGGCTACACGCTGCTCATGGGGTCGGCCGCGCCGCAGACGCTGAACCAGTTCATCCAGAAACTCGGCTACGACGGGTTGAAAGACTTCGCGCCCGTCACGCTCATCAATACGAACCCGCTGGTGCTGATGGTCAACCCCTCGCTTCCTGCGCAAAACGTGAAGGAGCTGATTGCGCTCGCCAAGGCGCAGCCGGGCAAGCTCAATTTCGCAGGCGCCGGCGGCCTTACGCAATTCAGCGGCGAGATCTTCAAGTTCATGGCAGGCATCGACATGGTCTACGTGCCCTACAAGGGCGGTGCGCCTGCCACGGCTGCGGCGGTGGCCGGCGATGCGCAGGTCACGTTCGCGAACTATTCGGACGCGCTGCCACAGATCCGCGGGGGCAAGCTGCGCGCGCTCGGGATCACCAGCGCAAAGCGCTTCCCCCAGTCACCGGAGGTGCCGACCATCGCAGAGGCCGGGATCCCCGGCTATGCAGTCGACTCGTGGAACGGCCTGTTCGCCCCGGCGGGCACGCCGCCAGAGATCGTCAACCGCATCTCCGGCGCGGTGCAGCAGGGGTTTCGCGACTTGGCGCTGCGCAAGCGCATGGAAGACATTGGGGCCACGCCGGTTGGCGATACGCCGGAACAGTTTCGCGCCCTGGTGTCCTCCGAGCTGCAGAAGTGGGGTAACTTCGTCAGGCAGACCGGCATCAAGGTCGAGCAATAACCCGTAGTATTTCACTGCGCAAAGGACAGCGGCATGGACGCCAGCACCCAGGTAGTCATCGACACGAATTTCCGCTCCGCGTTGAAGCGCATGCAGCAGGCCGGGCGCGTGTCGACGTACGCGCATGAAGCGGATACCGAGTTCCAGATCGCCGCAACGATGAAGAAGCTCGACGGCGGCCCGGGCCTGCTCTTCCCGCGTGTCAAGGGGCACGCAATGCCCGTCTTCGGGAACATGCTGTCGTGCAAGGAGAACTGCGAGGCGGCCTTCGGCGTCGACTATCGCGGCATCCGCCAGTTCGTCGCACGCGCGCTTGGCAATCCGGTCCCGCCGGTCGTCGTCGGTAAAGCGCCCGTGCATGAAAACGTCCATCGCGAATTCGATCTGGGAAAGATTTTGCCGATCCTCCGCCACACGGATGGCGACAGCGGCCGCTTCATCACGGCCGGCATCGTCATCGTCAAGGATCCGGAAACGGGCGTCTACAACGCCTCCTACCATCGCCTGCAGCTGATCGGGCCGCAGCGCACTGCGATCAAGCTCGACTTCGGCCGCCACCTTCGCGCGGCCTACGAGCGCGCGCAGAAGCTGGGCAAGCCGCTGCCGATCGCCGTGTGCATCGGTACCGACCTTGCAGTGCACTACACGGCGGCCACGATGGGCGCGCAGATGCCGGAGTCGGCGGACGAGCTGGCGATTGCCGGCGGCCTGCGCGGCGAGCCGATCCCCGTCGTCAAGGGCCTCACCCAAGACCTGCACTACCCCGCCGAAACCGAAATCGTGCTCGAAGGCGTGCTGCTGCCCAACCAGACCGTGCGTGAAGGCCCGTTCGGCGAATTCGTCGGCTACCTCTCGCCCGAAGGCGACGCGCCGATCTTCGAAGTCACGGCCCTCGCCCATCGCAACGATCCTGTGTACTTCGCGATCAACGGTGTGGGGCGCGAGACGATCATGCTGCGCAAATACGTGATGGAGGCGAGCCTCCTCAAGGCGCTGCAGGCGGCCACGCCGATCGTGAAGGACGTCGAGATGACCGCCGGCGGCCTGCACCGCTTCCATGCGGTGATCAGCGTAAAGAAAACGAATACCCAGCAGGAAGGCCTGCAGAGGAACGCGATCCTCGCAGCGTTCGGCACGCTGAAGGACCTCGATCTCGTCATCGCGGTGGACGACGACATCGACATCCAAAATCCGAACGACGTGGAGTACGCGCTGGCCATGCGCATGGAAGCGAGCCGCGACCTCTTCATCATCCCGGGCGCGCGGACGCATGAGTACGTAAGGAAGAGCAACAACGGCATCCGCGCCAAGGTCGGCATCGATGCGACCGTGCCCTTCGAGGAGCGCGCACGGTTCGAGCGGGCCCCGTTCCGCGATGTGCAGGTCGATGCGGGCAGCTTTACCAAGCAGGTCACGGGCCTGGATTGGCTCAAATAAGGAGATGAAGACATGCTGAAGATCTATGGCCAGCCGCGCTCACGCGCTTTCCGTGTTTTGTGGCTCGCGAAGGAAGCGGGCATTCCCTACGAGCACATTCCGGTGAGCATCACGGCCGACAAGCCCGAGTGCAAGGAGCCCTGGTACGTCGAGCTGAACCCGAATGCCCGCGTGCCGACGATCGACGACGACGGATTCATCCTTTGGGAGTCCGCCGCGATCAACCTGTACCTCGCCGAGAAGTACAAGAGCTCGCTGTTCCCCACCACGGCCCACGGCCGGGGCCGCATGCTGCAATGGGCGTTCTACATCGCCAACGACGTCGAGCCGCCGATGATCGCCCTGTTCCAGAATCGCGTCCTGTTCCCGCCGGAAAAGAGGAACGCCGCGCTGGCCGACGCGTCGGAAGTTCAGATGGTGGCGCGTCTCGGCACGCTCGAACACCACCTTGCGAAGAACAAGTATTTCGGCGGGGACAAGTGGGACATGGCCGACTTCATGGTCGCAAGCGTCGTCTACACGCTCGCGGCGATTAAGTACGACTTGTCCCGATGGCCGAAATTCCAGGCCTGGCTCACGGCGAGCATCGAGCGCCCGGCCGCCAAAGAAGCGCGGAAGCTGCGCGAGTAGCGCACCAACGCATCATGGCCGGCCAGCCCCTCGCCGATTGCATTGCCCTGCTGCGTGCCCGCAAGTGGCAGGCGGCCCACGAGATCGCCCAGGAGAGCAAGGAACCGCTCGCAGCCTGGGCGCATGGCATCGTCCACCTCATCGAGGGCGACGAATCGAATGCGCATTACTGGTACGGCGAAGCCGGCCGGGCGTTCCCCGGGATGGACGCAATCGACGCAGAGATCGCCGCGCTCGAGGACGACCTGGTCCACGAGCCGTGAGGATCGTTATTCACGTTCTGGTATAAAAATTGGCTGAAACGCCGCATGGGTAGCCATTCCGCATAAATAAATGTTTATGAATCCACTCCGGCTGACGGTCGCGCGCAGGATCAACCTGGTAAAGCGGGCCGCGGTCGCGTCGGTGGCGCTCGGCATCCCGTGCGCACACAGCCGACGGGCCGGCATGAGAACGAAAGCTGCGTGGCTGCTTACCGCCTTTCTCCTCTCTACCGGTCCCGCGCTCGCCGCGCCGGTTCTCGAACAAATTGGCGAATTTGCGGTTCCGGAAGCCAACCAGGGCGTGGGCGCGGACGGCAGCCACTTCTATGCGGTCGACAACCAGGCGATCGGGAAGTACGACAAGAAGACCGGGAAGCTCGTGAAGAAGTGGCAGGGCGACAAGGCGGGTCCCATCCTGCATCTCGACAGCGCGATGCTCATGGACGGCAAGCTGTACGCGGCCCACTCGAATTACCCGCAGTGGCCCATGACAAGCTCGCTCGAGATCTTCGACAGCCACACGCTGGAACACATTGGCACCCACAGCTTCGGGATCCAGTGGGGCTCGCTCACCTGGGTCGATTGGCACGAAGGCCACTGGTGGCTGACGTTTGCGAACTACGATCGCCTGCTTGGGCCGGGAAAAACGCCGTACGGGCACAAGGCCAACACCGTCATGGTCAAGTTCACGAAAGACTTCCGGCCGCTGCAATCGTGGACGCTGCCCAAATCCATCCTCGACCGCTTCGAAGACATGAGCAATTCAGGCGGGTCCTGGGGTCCCGATGGCTTCCTTTACCTGACCGGTCACGATCCTGCGGAGCTTTATCGGATGCGCCTGCCGAAGGCGGGCTCGGTGCTGGAGTTGGTCCAAGCCATCCCGATGAACATCCGCGGCCAGGGGATTGCGTGGGATCGCTCTTCGCCCGGCACGATCTACGGAATCGTCCGCGCCAGCGGCAAGGAGCTCGCCGAAGGCAAATCGCACAAGGTGACGGTGTTCAGGCTCGTCGAGAAGTGATGACGTCCCGAGCCCGGGCCTAGCGCCCCTTCCACTCGGGCTTGCGCTTTTCGGCAAACGCGCGGGGTCCTTCGAGGATGTCCTGCGAGGCCTTCCACGCCTTGGCCGCGGGATAGCCCAGCTGCGCAGCGAACGCCGCCTCGAGCGAAGGCTCATCGAGCCCGCGCCGCGCCATTTCCTTGGACGCACGCACCGACATCGGGCTGCACTCGAGGATCTGGCCGGCCCACTTGCGCGCTGCATCGAGCAACTCGGATTGCGGCACGACTTCGTTAACGAAGCCAAGCGACAGCGCCTCTTTCGCATCCACGCGCCTTCCGGTGAGGATGATCCCCATCGCGCGCTTCATGCCGATCTGGCGCGGTAACCGGTGAACGCCGCCTACTACCGCTGCGAGGCCCACGCGCGGTTCGGGTAAGGCAAAGACTGCGTTTTCCGCAGCCACGACCAGGTCGCATGCCAATGCGATCTCGAATCCGCCCCCCATGGCCGCGCCATTCACCGCGGCAATGAGCGGCTTGTCGAGATCGAATCGCGAAGTCAGGCCGGCGAAACCGCTCGGCGGACGCTCGTTGGAGGCGCCCTTCGCGATCGCCTTGAGGTCGCTGCCGGTGCAGAAGGCTTTCTCGCCTGCCCCGGTGACGATCGCGACCCACTGCTCCGGGTCCGCGGCAAATTCGTCGAACACGCGCGCAAGCTCGAAATGCGCCGCCGAGTGCAGCGCATTCATCACTTCGGGCCGGTTGAGCGTCACGATCGTGACTCGCCCTTCGCGTGCGACCGAGCAGAATTCGAGGGCCAAGGCATCCTCCGGAATGCGGTGCGTGAGGCCCGGATTATCGCCCCGGGATGCGGACTTCACGGCAAACTTACGCTTTGCGCCCCGCCCTGCAACCACAACGGACTCCCTGATGCATCCCATCCGCCGCCTTGCCGCCTGCACCGCAGCCGCCTTCCTCGCATTTGCCGTTCCGTTTGCAGCGCATGCGCAAGCTTTCCCTTCCAAGCCGCTGCGCCTCGTCGTTCCCTTCCCGCCCGGCGGCGCTGCGGATCTTTCCGGCCGGCTGCTGGCCGAAATGATGTCCAGATCCCTCGGCCAGCCGATGGTGGTCGAGAACCGCCCTGGTGGCAGCACGATCATCGGCGCCGAAGTCGTGTTCCGCGCGCCGGCCGACGGTCACACTCTGCTCGTCGTGTTTCCGAGCTTCATCGTGAACCCGCTCCTGCGCTCCAACATGCCGTTCGATCCGCTCAAGGATTTCCGCGCGGTCGGGCAGACGCTCGCAGTACCCATGGTGATCGCTGCGCATCCTTCCGTTCCGGCCAACAATCTCAAGGAGTTGATTGCCCTTGCGCGCGCGAAGCCCGGCGAGCTTTCCTATGGCACGCCGGGTCTTGGCACGACGCACCACGTGATGGGCGAACTGCTCAAGCTCACGACGAAGATCAATATCATCCATGCGCCGTTCCAGGGTGGCGGCCCGAGCCTCGCGGCGGTTACCGGCGGTCACATCCAACTTGTCTACGGCAACGCGAACGAAGTCGCCCCCTCCGCCAAGTCCGGCAAGGTCAAGCCGATCGTCGTCACGTCCCGCGAGCGCGCCGACGTGCTGCCCGATACGCCGACCATGCGGGAAAGCGGCTTTCCGGAGCTCGAGGCGACCAACTGGAGCGGTCTCGTGGTGTCGGCCGCCACGCCGGCGGCCATGATTGCGCGGCTGAACAAGGACC
>JANXRZ010000026.1 GCA_025352885.1 Pseudomonadota bacterium
TTCGTGAGGAAAGTGATCGAGACCATTCAGAGCCTCACCAGCCGGGTGTTTCCCGGCCCCGCATGCGCGAGTTGCCCGAGCTCATGCCGGGCCTTCTCGACGGTGTCGAATTTCGGGAAAAACTTGGAAGGCACCGCATTGACCACGGGTGGCACTCCTTCATCGATGATGCGGATCTTGACCTCGCGGATGACCTCCGCGATGACGAAATGGGCCCGATTGCGCCCGTGGGCGACATAGTCATAGGCCTCGACCTGCCTCAGGTCGTCGCCGAGCTCCGTCCGGAACTGCCCGGGCTTGCTGGTCAGGATGACGAAGGTCATCGGCGCACCATCAACTATCAGGCCGCGGCCGGCCTGGGTGGGGTAATCGCCGGAATCCCGTCCTGCGACAGCTCCAGGTCGTCATTGATCCAAAGCTGGCAGATCAGGCGGCACCCCATGTCCAGATGTTCCCCCAGAACCTTCTTTTCCTTCCAGTTCGGTGCGGGGAGATGTTCGCCGCCCCTAATGATCCTGCTGGTGCATTTGCCGCACTTACCCATACCGCATCCGTAGGAGAGATGGGGGTATGGGAATTGGCGGATGCCGGCTCGCACGACAAGGTTCGAGTTCGGCCTGACCTCCCCTTCGTGCGCTTCGCCGTTCTTGTGGATGATGATTTTAGGCATGGTTAAGTATACAATTATTCACCCAGTGATCTCCAATATCCAAGGCTTAAAGGTTATAAAGTAAATTAACTTATTTATATATATTATTGTTTATAAATAATAATTATGTGTAACCGGCTTGCACGTAGCAGCTTGACCAGAATGATATTAGTATACAATTCATACACCACACTCAGGAGCCGCCATGCCTCTCATGAACCAGGACGATTTCCGTACCGCGCTCGAAAACGCCATCAAGGGCAAGAGCGCCAACAAGGCTCCCTTCAGCATTGCCTGGGCAAGCGGCAAGCTTTCACGCGCCCACCTCTGCCGCTGGGCCGAGAACCATTACCATTACGTCGGCCCGTTTGCCGACTACCTGGCCGCGATCTACTCACGCATGCCAGCGCATTACGTCGAGGCCAAGGACTTCCTGCTTGCCAACATGTATGAAGAGGAAATCGGCGGCGACCGGCACACGGACCTGCTGATCCGCTTTGCCGAAGCCTGCGGAACGACCCGGGCCCGGGTGACCGACCCGGACAACATGTCGGCCACCACCCGCGGCCTGCAAAGCTGGTGTTACGCGGTCGCGATGCGGGAAGACCCCATCGTGGCAGTTGCAGGTCTCGTCGTCGGCCTCGAGTCCCAAGTGCCGTCGATCTATCGCCGCCAGGCGCCCACCCTGCGGGAGAAATACAAGTTCAGCGACGAGCAGATCGAATTCTTAGACCCGCACATCGTGTCCGACGAAATCCATGGCGAGCGCGGCTACCAGATCGTGCTCGAGCATGCGAACACTCCCGAAATGCAGCAGCGCTGCCTCAAGATCTGCGAGATCGGCGCGCAGATGCGGCTCCTCTACACCACGGCGCTCTACAACGATTACGTCTCGAGCGAGATCCCGCTGTCGGAACTCGAAGCGGCCGGCGAGCAGGTCCCTGCGCAAGAACGCGAACTGCTGCAGGCCTGATCCCTTGAAGACGGCTCTCAAGCTCGAACTGGCGGAAGCGCGCGCGATGGTGCAGGCGGCCCTCGCCAAGGCGGCCGAACTCAAGGTTCCCGAGACGGTCTGCATCTGCGACGACGGCGGCTATCCCCTGGCGCTCGAACGCATGGATGGCGCACGCATCACGGGCCCGCAGATCGCCTGGAACAAGGCCTTCACTGCCGCGGGGCACCGACGCTCGACGCACCTGTTCAACCTCCCGCCCAACGGGCCCGCCCTCCCCGGCAACGAAGCCTTTGGCATCCAGTGGAGCTTCGACGGCAAGTTCGCGATCTTCGTCGGCGGCTTCCCGATCGTAGTCGACGGGGAAGTCATCGGCGGCGTCGGCCTTTCAGGCGGGAACGGCGAGCAGGACACGCTCTGCGGCGTGGCCGCGCTGCAGGCGCTCAAGGACCTCCTTGCGCCGCAGAAGCACACCGTCCTCGTCCAAGCCGACATCAAAAAATAGCCAAGGAGATCCGAGTTGAAGACCCCTTTCCTCACGACCGCCGTTGCCTGCCTCTTCGCAGTGCCCGCCCTGGCCTTGGCCCAGGCGTACCCGAACAAGCCGATCCGTGTCGTGGTCAGCACAGTGCCGGGACCTCTGGATGCTTTTGCGCGCGTCATCTGCGACAAGGTTTCCACCGCTCTCAAGCAACCGATGGTCGTGGAGAACCGTGCGGGCGCCGGGGGCAACATCGCTGCGGAAACCGTCATGAAATCGGCGGCCGACGGCTACACGCTGCTCTTCTCGCTGGACACCACCTTCACCGTCAATCCGTCGATCTACAAGAAGCTGCCCTTCGACCCGGTGAAGGATTTCACGGTAATCGCCGTGCCGGTGACGTACGGCCAGATGCTCGCCGTGCACCCGTCCGTGCCTGCCAACAGCGTTGCCGAACTTGTCGCGCTAGCCAAGCAGAAGAAGCTCAACTACGCCTCGGGCGGCAACGGGACGCCAAGCCATCTCTCCTCGGCGTATTTCCTTGCGACTTCAGGCATCGAAATGACGCACATCCCGTATAAAGGGACGGGCCAGTCGATCGTCGACGTGGTCGGCGGGCAAGTGGACACCATCTTCGCGGTCACCAGCGGCGTGCTGCCGCATGTCAAGGCCGGCAAGCTGCGCGGCCTCGCCCTCTCGAGCGCCTCGCGCTCGGCGCTCGCCCCGGAGCTGCCGACGATCGCCGAATCCGGCTATCCCGGCTTCGACGCGTCGTTCGCCTATGCGCTCCTCGCGCCCGCCGGAACGCCCGATGAGGTCGTCCAGGTCCTGAACCAGGAAGTGCGCAAGGCCATGGCTTCGGCCGACGTGCAGGAAAAGAATCGCGTCGCCGACTACTCGGACACCAAGCTCGATGCGCGCGCTTCCGCCGCATGGCTCAAGGACAGCCGTGAGCGGTGGGCTCGCGTGATCCAGCGCTCGGGCATCTCCGCCGAATGACCCCGACCCGCGACCGGCCGCGCAGTCCGCGACCCGGGTCCCTGGGCAAGGAAGTCGCCGACCAGCTGCGCCGCATGATCCTCACCGGCCGGCGCAAGCCCGGCGAGAGGCTCATTGAAGACAGGCTGTCGGTCGAGCTTGGCGTCTCGCGAGTTCCGATCCGCGAAGCGTTGCGCACCCTCGCAGCGGAAGGACTGGTAGAACTGCCCCCGCGACGCGGCGCTTCGGTCGCCGCAGTTTCTTCCGAAGTGGCCAGGGACCTGGTCGAAGTGCGAGCCACGCTCGAAGGACTGAACGCCCGGCTGGCCGCCCGCCATCATGAGAACACCGTCATCGGCGAGTTGAAGCAGGTGCTGGCCGAAGGCAACCGGGCGGCGCAGTCAGGCAACGTCGATGACCTCGTGCGGCTCAACGGCGCTTTCCATGACAAGCTCGCCGAGGCCGGACGCAACAGCATCCTCTGGGACATCATGCGCACGCTGCGTGAAAGAACGAGCCTCGTATTTGCGGTGAACACCGCTGCCCGATCCCGGGCTGACTGGGATGAGCATTCGCGCATCCTTGCCGCGGTCATCGAAGGCGACGAGGAACTCGCAGCGCTGCTTGCCACACGGCATGTCCACCAGGCCGCAGAGGCCGCCTTCGCGGCCGTGGCGGCCCAAGAGTTGCGGCAGGCGCCTAGTGCAGGGTCACATTCGGCCGAACTGGCAGCGGGACTCCCTGCTCCATAGGCTTGCGGGCACGATGCCCGATCGCCTGCTTGAAGAGGCCCATGCCAATCCCGCTCGCCTGCTTCATCGCGATCCTCATGATGAATGCGACGACGCCGCTTACCAATGAGTTAGATGCGGTCCCAGCCGTGTCAGCATCGGAGGTCGAAGAGCGTTGCCCGTCCGGCGCGGACCACCACCGCCTCTGCTCCGGATCATGCTTCGGGTGCTTGAAGAACAGGTAGCCGATCAACCCGGCCGCACCCGCCACACCCAGGAGCGTTCCCGGTTTCACCATGGCATCGCGAATGGTCGTGCGCGCGCGCGTGGCGGCAGCCGACGCATCGCGCCGCGCATCGCACAAGCGTTGCTCGGCCAGCATGATCTCGTTGTCGGTCGGTGCGCGCATCAGGCGTCTGCGGGCGGCGAAGCGTGCCCGGAAAGCTGGCGACGGGAGGCCGTGAACATGAGGTCTTTGCTGAACTTGATGCAAGCATAGACCGCCCCAGCCGCCCCTGCGAGGTTCGCAACCACCACGATGAGCACCGCAAGGATGGGAGAGAGGCCCAGTTCCATGATCCACAACGCGAGCATCAGCGAGAGACCCATCCACGCCGTCACGCCGAGGATGGCGGCGCCAAACCCAAGCGCGACCATCCAGATGAGCGACATGCCCGCTCGGCGCGCTTCCAGGACGATCAAGTCGACATACCCCGACACGGCCCGCTGGGCAGCGGAGAAGGCACCCGAGATCTCCCCCATCACCCCCGGCCCATGCGATGCAGGCGCCGACTGCATCCTCGGCGCCGGCTCGGAGTACCCGGAAGCGCGCGCGCCTTCGTTCGCGCCGGTTGCGGTCGTCACTTGAGGATGCGGCTGATCACGTAGCCGGCGGCTAGAGCCATGGCGACGGACTTCAGGGGATTGGCCGAAACGTAGGCGCACGTATCGTCGACCAGCTTCTTCTGCGCGGCGGACAACTGCTCGCCCTGCGCGCTCACCCAATCGGCCGTCTGTGCCCCGACTGCGCTGACCCGGTCGGCCGCTTCATGCGCCATCGAGGCTGCACGCTCGATTGCGGGTCCGGCCTTGCGCGCCGCGTCGTCGATCGCGGAGTGCACGGCAGATGGTGCCGAGGACGGGGTCGAAGCCGACGAGGACGAAGCCCCGTTGCCTTGCATCGCACCGGCAACGCCGCCCTGCGAAAGCGTCCCTGAAGTGGTTTCCATGGTCATCTCCTTTTGGGTGAATAGGGTGTGGTCGCGTGGCAAAGTGCAAATTCCATGCCGGAGTCCTCCGCCGGCGCGCCTTGGCTAAGTGACTGCCTTGCGAAAGCTTTTTTGAGCGTGTGCCGATACGCCCGCTTGCCGGTGCTGGAACATTCGCCCTGCCCGCTGGCGATATTTACAATGAACATTCCGGCCGCGGGGGACTCCAACTGGCGATGCCCCTGCTTCCCGACCGGCCGATCCGCATGATCGGCGCCGCATGCGGCCGCGGCGCGCCGGACCCTGGCTGTGCCGAAGGACCTCAAACCTTGCGCGCCGCAGGCATCGTGGAGCGGCTCGAGCGCCTTCATTCGCACGTGTCGTGGGGCGGCATGCTCGATTGCGGCGCGGCCGGCCTCACCGCGCTTGAGGCGGTCGCGGAACTCTGTCCGCGCCTCGCGGAAAAGACGTTCTCCGCGGTGATCGCCGGCGAGTTGCCGCTGGTCCTTACAGGTGACCACTCCTGCGCAGTCGGCACCTGGTCGGGCATCGCGCGCGCGGTGCGTCCGAAGGGATCGCTCGGCCTGCTGTGGGTCGACGCGCACCTCGACAGCCATACGCCGCAGACGAGCCATAGCGGTGCGATACACGGCATGCCGCTCGCGGCGCTTCTCGGCCACGGCGAGCTTTCCCTCACACAATGCGGCGGACCGGGCGCGAAGCTGCTGCCCCAGGATGTCTGCATCGTCGGCGTGCGCAGTTTCGAGGCCGAAGAAGTGCGGTTTCTCTCGGAGCTCGGTGTACGCGTCTTCTACATGGAGGAGATCGCCAGGCGCGGCCTTGGGCCGGTGCTAGGCGATGCGCTCGAGCTGGTGCAGGCGGACACCGCGGCCTTCGGCGTTTCGCTGGATCTCGACGCGATCGATCCTGTCGATGCGCCAGGCGTGGGCACTCCGGCTGCGTACGGGATCCGGGCAGACGCGCTCACCCAGGCGCTGAGAGGCGTTGGCAAGCTCAGCCGGTTGGCGGGACTGGAGATCTCTGAATACAACCCGGTGCGCGACCCGGACGGTCGGACCCGGAAGCTGGTGATGAGCCTGATCGACGAATTGTTCGCAGCCGAGGCGTTGGACGCCGCAGCGTAAGCCGAGGAGTCGGCGCAATTTATCCGTTGTATCGAAGGCCAGGCTGTAGGTTGGCCCGGGACGCCAAACCGGGGGAGGGGAGAATCGCGAGCCGGCCTACAGCCTGACGAGGCGGACTCTAAGCTGCGCTGCTCCTGCCCTACTGTGCGTTAGGTAACATAACTGTTTCGCGAGGCAGCCCATCGGCCTGACCAAGCCGATGAACCAGTGCGGCGAACAGCGCGCCGCGTTCCGCGAGGCTGGCCACCGGGATTTTTTCGCGACGGCTGCACGTGTCGAAGCAGATCGGTCCGAGGCCATCCAGCGTCGGCCTGCCCAAGGCGCCCGCGAAGCTGCCATCCGACCCGCCGCTCGACACCACGGGCGAAACAGGTGCCCCGATCTCTTTGGCGAAACCTTCCATGAGCGCGAAGAGTGCCCTCCCCTGCGCCTCAGGCCAAAGAGGGCGTGACCACCCGCCTTCGATTGCCACGGACACCCGCGCATCGCCCGTGTCCTCGAGGATCTTTCGCACACCTGATTCAAGACTCGGGAGATCCTCGGGGTGCGCGGCGCGCAAATCGATCTCGAGCTCCGCGTCATGCGGCACGACCTGCCTTGCGGCGCCCGACCGAAGAATGCCTGCATTCACTACTTTGTGGCGCGAAAGGTCGGTGAGACTGTCCAGCGCGATGACCGCGCGGCACGCGGCTAGCAAAGCGCTGGCGCCCTCTGCAGGATTGATTGCGGCGTGCGCAGAGCGGCCGGTGTAGCGCGCCTTGATGGCGCCTACCGCACGGCGGCCGACCACCACGCCTCCTCCCGGCCGGGTGGGTTCCAGCACGAGGACCGCATCCGCATCGCGCACCGAGTCTTCGATCCACGAGCGCGAACCGACCGAGCCGATCTCCTCGTCGGGCACGAGCAGCATGACGAGTTCGCGCGGCAACTCGCGGCGCGCTTCGACGAGCGCTTCTATCGCAAACACGGCCATGGCGAGCCCGCCCTTCATGTCGCCCACGCCGGGGCCGTACGCGAACGCATCGTCGCGACGGAAGCCCCACCCCGGTTGGCTGCCGGCCGGCCATACGGTATCGGCATGGCCGAGGATGACCACCTTGCCGTGCCCGGTGCCTGCGAGGTGGAAGGACCTCTGCGGACCCCGATTGGCAAGCGGCCGGCTCCTGGCGTCGAAGCCAAGCCGCTTCCACCGCTCGCCGAGCACTTCACCGACTCGCGCCACTCCCACACTGTCATAGGAGCCGGACTCGATCGTGACCAGTTCCTCCGTGAGCGCGAGCATTTCTTCGGTCCGGGCCTCGAGCGCCGACCGAAGTTTGGCGACGAGACTCATCAGTGCGGCGAGCCGGGCTCGCCCAGGTCCCAGAAAACGCCGGCCATGATGCGCAAGGCATCGCGCGCAACCGGCGCGAGGAGGTGCTCGTTGGGCGCGTGCTGCGAGCATGCGGCATACGAATGAGGGATCCAGACGGTGGGTAAGCCGAGGACATCGGCGAACACGTCGTTGGGGAGCGATCCGCCAAGGTTCGGCAGGATTGCGGGCCTTGCGTGCGTCGTCCGCTCGATCGATGCAGCAGTCCAGCGCACCCACGGATGGTCCGGGTCGAGGCGCGTTGCGGGGAAGTAACCGTCCCGTGCCGCCGCCAGCTGAACGCCTTGGAATCCGTGCGCATCGAGATGGCGGCGAAGCGCCGGGAGGATGTCGTTGGGCTCGATGCCGACCACGAAGCGCAACTGGCAATGCGCGCTCGCGCGTGGCGGGATCGCATTGACCGGCTTATCCGGATTGCCAGTGACGAACGCGAGCACTTCGAAGCTGCACCAGCCGAACACCCGCTCCGCGGGCGTCAGCCCCGGCTCGCCCCAATCGGCGTCGATGCCAGGCCCGTCCTCCCCCCCTTCCACCACAAGCCCGTCGAGGGCTGCGCGAACCGAGGGCGTGAGCGAATCGGGTCGCCATTCGGGGATGCGCAATTTCCCATTCACATCGGTGATCGACGCGATCGCATGCGCGAGCACGATGCCGGGATTGCGCAGCAGCCCGCCCCAGTTGCCCGAGTGATGGCCGCCTTTGCGCAGGTCCACGGTCAGGTCGAAATTGCAGGCGCCCCGCGAGCCGAGAAACATCGTTGCAAGCTGCGGCTGCAGGCGCGGACCGTCGGAGGCGATCAGCACATCCGCCGACAACAGCGCTTTGTTCTGCGCGCAGACCTCCTTCAGCCCCGGCGAGCCGGTTTCTTCGCCGGTCTCGATGAGCACCTTGAGGTTGAAGCCGAGCTTGCCGCGGATCTTGAGCACGGCCTGCATCGCCGCGAGGTTGATGGTGTGCTGGCCCTTGTTGTCGGCAGTGCCCCGGCCGTAGAGCCGGTCGCCTTCGCGCGTGACAGTCCACGGGGAAAGGCCTGTGCGCCATTGCTCGTCCTGCCCGCGGATTACATCGCCGTGCCCGTAGGTCAGCACCGTAGGCAAGGCGGAATCCTCAATGCGCTCGGCAACGAGGAACGGCCCGCCCTTGGGCGAGGGATTGGACAGCACCGTGCACTTGAAGCCCTGCTTCTCGAGCGAGGGCTGCAGCTCTTTCGTGAGGTAATCGGAAAGCGCACCGCCGCGCTCCGGGTTCTGGCTCTCGGTGGGGATCGCAACTCGACGGGCGAGGTCGACGAGAAATTCACCGGCGTCGAAGTACCGCTCGATTTCGGCGATCGCGCTTTCACGGCTCATGACGGACTCCAAAAGGTTCATGGGATACTGCCATAAATGCCGAAGCCGTCACCTTCTCCAGCCGATCCTGCGATGAAGGCGTACTACGCCGCGCGGGCAAAAGAATACGAGCGCATCTACGCGAAGCCCGAGCGCCAGGCCGATTTGCGCAAGTTGGAGGTGCTGATTCCCGCGTTGCTCGAAGGCCGCAGCGTCCTCGAAGTCGCCTGCGGGACCGGCTACTGGACGCAGCACATTGCGCGCCTGGCGAGCTGCGTGCTTGCGACGGACCTCACCGCGGAAACGCTCGATGTTGCAAGAAGCAAGGGCCTGCCCGGGGACAAAGTGCGGTTCGCGATTGCGGATGCGTTCAAGCTTCCCGTAAGCGAAGGACCATTCCAGGGCGCATACGCCGGTTTCTGGTGGTCCCACCTGCGAGCGTCCGAATGCCGCGCCTTCCTGGCCTCTTTGCAACGCTGCCTCGCGCCAGGGGCGGTGGTCGTGCTGATGGACAACCTCTTCGTGCCGGGCAGCAGCACGCCGATTTCACGGCAAGACAACGAAGGCAACACCTGGCAGGCACGTCGCCTCGACGACGGCTCGACCCATGAAGTGCTGAAGAATTTTCCGGACGAGAAACGGCTGCGCGAACAGGTTGCCGGGTTCGGCGTGAATGCGCGCTACACCGCGCTCGAGTACTACTGGCTGCTTTCGTTCGAGGCCGCGGCCTAGAGCTTCAACTCCCAGACCTCGCCCACCAGGTCCACGCCGAAGCTATGGTGCGGCTCGGCTTTTTTCAGCTTGAAGCCGGCCTCCGTGTACAGGTGCCGGGCGGCGAGCAGGTTGCTCTGCGTCCAGAGTGCGAGCTTTCGATAGCCCAGTGTCCGGGCATGCTCGATGCACTCGCCGACCAGCCGCTTACCGAGCCCCCGGCCCCGCGCCTTGGGATCAATGATGAGCAGGCGCAGCTTGGCGGTCGTCTTCGATTGCCCAACCAGGAACACCGAGCCGACGGGTTCGCCATTCATATCGGCGATCCAGCAGCGGTCCCTTGCCGGGTTGAATTTGCGGATGAAGCCGGCGGCGATCTCAGCCACCAGCGCCTCGAACTCTTCATTGAAACCGTATTCCCTCGCATACAAAGCCCCATGCGCGGAGACGACCCAGCCGATATCGCCGGGCTTGTGCGCGCGCAAGGTTAAAGCGGCTCGCTGCATGCTGGTTTCAGTGTGGGATCATTCCCGGTCAACTATTTTGACGGAGTCTAACAATCATGGACCTTGCAGAGTTCAACAAGCGCCTCGCAGGCACCCTTCCCGAGCTGCTCGGGATGCGCTTCACCTCGCTTGATCCGGACAAGGTCGTGGCCGAACTCACGATCCGGGACGACCTGCGCACGGTCGGCGGCGCGCTGCATGGCGGCACGCTCATGGCGTTCGCCGATACGGTTGGCGCAGCGGCGACGATCATCAACCTCTCCGGGGGTGCCACGACCACGACGCTCGAGTCGAAAACGAATTTCTTCGCCGCGGGACGGGCGGGCGTGGTGCGCGCCGAAGCGACGCCGCTGCATAAAGGCCGGCGCACGCACGTGTGGCAGACGCGCATTACCGACGAATCAGGGCGGATGCTCTCGCTTACGCTGCAAACGCAGATGGTGCTCGAAAAAGCAGGTTAATTGCGCGAACCCAGCTCTTCCCAGCGCGTGAGCGCCGTCATGAGCGCGTCCTCGATCTCGGCGGTGCGCTTCTGCAGGTGCAGCGCCTCATCAGGATTGCTCGTGTAAACCGTGCCGTCCGAGAGCGTCGCCGCGATGGCGGCCTGCTCTTTCTCGAGCGCCTCGATGCGCGCGGGAAGCTCGGCCAGCTCGCGGCTTTCCTTGTAATTAAGCTTCGCCTTGGCGGGTTTCTTCTGCTTGCCGGCGCCCGCCGCTTTCTTCTCCTCGCGCTTTTCTTCTTCCTTCGCTTCGGCGCGACCGGCCTTGCTCGTGCGCTGCCAGTCCGAGTAGCCGCCCGCGTACTCCTTCCACACGCCCTCGCCTTCGCTCGCAATCGTTTGCGTCACGACGTTGTCGAGGAAGGTCCGGTCATGGCTCACGAGGAACAGCGTGCCGCTGTAGGACTGCAGCAGGTCCTCGAGCAACTCGAGCGTTTCAATGTCGAGGTCATTGGTCGGCTCGTCCAGCACCAGCACGTTGGCCGGCCGGCTGAAGAGCCGCGCGAGCAGCAGGCGGTTTCGCTCGCCTCCCGACAACGATTTGACCGGCGCCTTGGCGCGCTCCGGTGGAAAGAGGAAGTCCCCGAGATAGCTGATCACGTGCTTGCGCACGCCGTCGATCTCGACGAAGTCTGCGCCGGGGTTGATCGTGTCGAGCAGCGTTGCTTCTTCGTCGAGGGCCGCGCGGAACTGGTCGAAGTACGCGATTGCGAGCTTCGTGCCGAGCCTCACGCTCCCGCTCTCCGGCTCGATTTCGCCGAGGATCAGCTTAAGGAGCGTCGTCTTGCCGCTGCCGTTCGGTCCGATGAGGCCGACCTTGTCGCCGCGAAGGATGCGCGAGGTGAACCCTTTGACTACGGTGCGGCCGCCATAACTCTTGCTGACAGCCTCGAGCTCGGCGACCAGCTTGCCGGAGCGCTCGCCCTCGCCCAGCCCAAGCTCCACTTTTCCAACGCGTTCGCGACGCGCCGCGCGCTCCACGCGCAGCTGCTCCAGGCGGAGCACTCGCCCTTCGTTCCGGGTCCGGCGGGCTTCGACGCCCTTTCGGATCCAGACTTCTTCCTGCGCGAGGAACTTGTCGAATTTTCGGTTGTGCACGGCCTCGGTGGCGAGATCCTCGGCTTTGCGGACCTGGTAGGCGCTGAAGTTGCCGGGATAGCTCGTCAGCCGGCCACGGTCCAGTTCGATGATTTCGTTTGCCACCGTGTCGAGGAAACGCCGGTCGTGCGTGACGAACAGCACGCTGCCTGCAAACGACGCGAGCACCCCTTCCAGCCACTCGATGGATGCGACATCCAGGTGGTTGGTCGGCTCGTCGAGCAGCAACAGCTCGGGCTCGAGCACCAGCGCCCTTGCGAGCGCCACGCGTTTCTTGAGTCCGCCTGAAAGCTCATCCACCTTGCGGTCGGCGTCCAGGACGAGCTTCGTCAAAGTCGTGTCGACCTTGTGCTGCAGGCTCCAGCCGTTTGTTGCATCGAGCTCTTCCTGCAGCTGGTGCATGCGCTCGGCGAGCGCTTCGTCCTCGTGGTTCTCGGCGAAGTCGTGCGCAGCAGCGTGATAGTCGATGAGCAGCCGGTTGCCTTTGCCGAGGCCTTCCGCTACGGCCTCGAACACGGTCTGGCCGGGTTCAAACAGCGGCTCCTGCGAAACGCTTGCGAGCTTGAGATCCGGCGAGAGCCAGACCTTCCCGTCGTCCGGATTCTGCAGGCCCGTGATGATCCTGATGAGGCTCGACTTGCCCGTGCCGTTTCGGCCGATGAGACCGATGCGCTGCCCAGGCTCGATGACGAGGTCGACATGGTCGAGCAGCGGCACATGGCCGAACGCGAGGGAGACTTCCGAAAATTGGATCAGCGGCATCGGACGTTACTTCCCACGGGCGCGCGCTTTTATTCGCACCTCGTCGAGCTTGCGGTCGAGGAAATCCAGCCGGTCCTGCCCCCAGAATCGTTCTCCGTCGACGAGGTAAGTCGGCGCGCCGAAAACGCCCTGCTCCACCGCTTCGTCGCTGTACCGCCGGTAGAGCGTCTGCACGGGTGCGCTCGTTTCCGCGGCGACAAGCGTGTCGCCATCCATGCCGTTCTCGAGTGCAATCGCCTTTCTCACCTCGGCCTTCGAGGTGTCGCGTTCTTCGGCCCACAGGGCGCGCAGCAGCGCATGCGAAAGCAACGGCGCGTCCAGTCCCGCTTCCTGCGCCGCAATGACCATCCAGCCGGGCGGCTTGTTCCAACCCGGAGGCTTGCCGTCCGCTGGGTAGTAACGCGGCTCCAGATTGAGCGGCATGCCGAGATAGCCACGCCAGCGGTCGAGTTCGAGCGCGTGGTAGGAGCGCCTGGGTTGCGGACGCGTGCGGATCGGCACGCCGCCCGTCTTGGGCGCCACTTCCTGGAAGTCGTAAGGCTTGAGCACGAGCTTCACGCGGTGGCGGCGAACGATGTCCTGGATCTTCGGGCCGGCGAAATAGGCCCAAGGCGAGGACAGGCTGTAGAAACACGAAACTTCGATCATCGGGACATTCCGGAGCTGCAGGCGGGATAATCGCGCCTCGGGGGCCGAGAGTGTAAATGATGGAAGACCGCGACATTGGGCTGAAAGCGCTTGAAAACGACGTCAGGCGCGATCTAAGCCGCCTGAATTGGCCGTCGCCGAACTGGGTCCTGCCTGGTAGCGTCGACGGCGGAGAACCTGCGCTCGACGTGCTCATCATCGGCGGCGGCCTGTGCGGGCAGACCGCGGCCTTCGCGCTCATGCGGGAAGGCGTGCGCAATTTCCGCATCGTCGAGCGCCAGCCCGAGGGACAGGAAGGCCCGTGGGCCACCTTCGCGCGCATGGACACGCTGCGTTCGCCAAAGCACCTCACCGGCCCCGAACTGGGCGTGCCGTCGCTCACTTTTCGCGCATGGTACGAGGCGCTGAACGGGCAGGCCGCCTGGGACGAGCTTTACAAGATCGCGCGCCTCGATTGGGCGCACTACCTGCTCTGGGTGAGGCGCGTCCTCGCCCTGCCGATTGAAAACCGCACGGAGGCTTCCGACATTCGGTTCTCGGGCGGCCATGTTCAAGCCACCTTGCGAGGGCCCCGTGGGCAGGAGATCGTGCATGCGCGCAAGGTCGTACTGGCGTTAGGGCGCGATGGCAGCGGCGCGCCGCGCTGGCCAAGATTCGCCTCCTTCTCTCCCGAGTCGGAGCATTCGAAGGCGCGCATCTTCCACTCGGCCGGTGCCATCGACTTCGAAGCGCTGCGTGCAAAGAGCATCGGGGTGCTCGGGGCCGGCGCCTCCGCCTTCGACAACGCCGGCACCGCGCTCGAAGCGGGCGCGGTGGAAGTCGCGCTCTTCGCACGCCGCACTTACCTGCCGCAGGTCAACAAATCGAAGTGGACGTCCTTCCCCGGCTTCCTGCATGGATTCCACAGCCTGGACGATGCACGCCGCTGGCGCTTCTTCACCTACATCTTTTCCGAGCAGGTGCCCCCGCCTTTCGAATCGGCGCTTCGATGCGAAAAGTTTCCCGGTTTCAAGGCACATATTGGGGAGCCTTGGACGGACCTTTGCGCAGATGCGAAGGGCGTCACCGTGACTTCGGCGAAGGGCACGCATCGCTTCGATGCGGTAATCGTCGCGACCGGCTTCGACGTAGACATGATGGCGCGGCCGGAAGTCGCCGCGTTTCGCGAACAGGCCACGACGTGGGCCGATCGCGTGTCCCCGGCCGAAGCTCTCGCCCATCCAGAAGAAGCGCGTTTTCCTTATCTAGGCGACGGCTTCCAGCTGCTCGAAAAAACGCCCGGCGCGCATCCGGGGCTCGCGCGGGTTCACGTCTTTAACTGGGGCTGCACGATGAGCCATGGTGCGCTGGCCGGCGACATTCCCGGCGTGGCCATCGGCGCGAACCGGCTTGCGGAGGCCATCGTCCGGGATTTATTCGTAGAGGACGCCGATCGGCACTTCAGCGCGCTGCTTGCGCATGAGGAAGAAGAACTTAAGGCAACCGCGCTGTACGTGCCAAAAGACCGGCGCTAAGCCGTAAACACAGCCGCCGACTAGTCGACGCTCGCGCCCGAAGCTTTTACAACGGCCGCCCAGCTCGCGCGGTCGGCCTTGATCGTTGCGCGGAATTGCTCGGGCGTCTCGTAACGCGGGGTGTTGCCGAGTTCCGCGAGCCGTTGGCGCACGGCGGGAGTATCGATGGCTTTCTTCACCGCGCCATTCAATGCGCTGACGATTTGCGGGTCGAGCCCCTTGGGGCCGTGCAGCCCGAACCAGATGTAGCTTTCATAGCCGGGCACGCCGGCCTCCGAGATCGTCGGCACGTCCGGGACGGCCGCCACCCGTGTTTTTGTCGTCACGCCCAGGAGGCGCACCTTGCCGGCCTTCCACTGGCCGAGTACCGACTGGACCTGGTTGAAGATGCAGCAGACATCGCCTTTAACCACTGCGGCGAGCGCTTCCGGCCCGCCTTTGTAAGGTACATGCACGAGGTTCAAACCGGCACGCGCATTAAACTCGGCAAAGGCGAGATGCGTGCCGGTGCCATTGCCCGTGGATGCATAGTTGTATTTGCCGGGATTGGCTTTGACCGAGGCAATGAACTCCTTGACCGTGTGCACGTCGATCACCGTCGGATTGATCGTCAGCACGTTCGAGACGTCGACCAGCGGCGCGATCGGCGTGAAGTCGTTCTCGACGTCAAACGGCAGCCGCTTGTACAGCGCGGCGTTCACGCCATGCGTCGCCGCCGTGCTGAGCAGCAGCGTGTAGCCATCGGGCTTCGCGCGCGCAACCGCCTCCGATGCAATATTCCCCCCTGCGCCGGTGCGGTAGTCCATGACGAATTTCGCGCCGAGTGCCTGCTCCATCGGCACCTGGAAAAGTCGCGCGACGATATCCACGCCGGAACCTGCGGGAAAGCCCATCACAATCGTGATCGGCCCGCCGGCCGGCCAGTTCTGCGCGAGCGCCGGAGCCGAAGCCAGGACGGTGAAGAAGAAAGCGAGGAAGCGCTTCATGAGCATGTTTTGCGTAAACGGGATAGCCAAGCTTACGCGTGAAAGCGCGGCGTAATCAATCCAGTGCTCAATGCGGCGGCTTGCGCGCGAGCCTGTTTGTGACCAGGAAGTCGGCGAGCACCGCCGTAAAGCGCTCGGGCTCATCGACGAACAGCGCATGCCCCGCCTCCTCGAAGATCTCGATCCGCGTCGCCGGGCGATGCGCCTTCAGGCTCTCGGCCTGCGCACGGAATTGGGGCGTCACGACGTACATCAGCGGCTTGCGAAAAGCGGTCACTGTCCGCCGCCAGCGCTCGCGCGGAATCCGGTCGCCGGGAAAAATCGAAAGGCTCGCTTCCAGCGGCATGCGCAAGGCGCCTTCCCGCAAGGCGGCAAGGGTGTCCTCGGGCTGAGCGCTCCGGAAGATCGCCCGCACAAAGTCGTCGACCGTCTTGACGCGGTCGCGTCGCAGGTCGGCCTGGAAGCCGGACACCGGAGCCGGCCCGGGCGGACGCGGCGGCGGAGCGGGCCCTTCACCGACCGAGCTGTCCACGATGACCAGGCCGCCGAGGTTCGAAGCGCCGTGGGCATGAACGTATTGGAGCGCCTCGAGCGATCCGAGCGACCAGGTGACAAGCACGACGGGCGCATAGCGGGTGACGAATTCGCGAATGTCCTTCGCCCGGCGCTCGGTCGTGTAGCCGTTCGCCGGAATCGCAGACTCGCCCTGCCCCCGCGGATCGAGCGCGACGACCTTGTGGGTGGCCGACAAGGCCGCGAGTTGCGCGGACCAGATCGAAGCGGGCATGGACCAGCCGGGCACGAATGCAATCGTCGGCTGGCCGCGCTTCTCCGCTCCGGCCTCGAGCACATGAAGGCTTACGCCGTCGGAGGTGGTAAAGCGGGTGCTTTTTTGCGGCGCGTCCACCGGCGCAGCCTGCAGTGCCTGCGCTGCTGTTGCAAGCGCGAGGACAAGCAGGGCGGCGAAATTCACTTCAATAGACGCGCTTTTGCGAAGCCCGTCGCGCGGATGCTTTGCGGGCCCGGGCGCGCGTGGGAAGGGAGTCATCCACCTGGACGACCTGCAAGGGCCGCTGGCCGACCATCACGTTCGACCGCTCGTCCCGCGCATCGTGGAACTGGTAGCCGAACACGAACGGCAGCGGCGAAGACGTGCGCGCCTTGTAAGCACGATCCAAAGACGCCTGGAAGGCGCCCTGGAAAGGCGGGATCGGCACGCCGTAAGTGCCGAACAGATTCATTTTCCACCCTCGCGCTTCGAGCAGCGGGTACGGCAGGCCGGAGTCGTCCTGAACGAGGAACCCGGTCTGGTCGAGCAGCGCCGAGCGGATCTGGCGGAACTCGTTGCTGTGCAGCAGGTAGGAGGCCGACTTGATGAAGGTGGTCGTGGTCCCGAGGCTGCGGATGTAGGCCATGAACTCAGGGTAGTGCGCGAGGCCCTTGTCGGTGACGTCGACGGTGAAATAATTTACGCGGCGCGTGACGGGCGATCCCGGCGAGCGAAATTCGATGGTGATGCCCCTGAGCTGGCGCATCGGCCGGCCGGGCGCCACCGAGACGGTGCGCGCTATGGCCGGGAACTCGAACGGCCGGATCCTGAGGATATCCACGCCGGAAAGCGCCATGGGGATCATGAAGAGGGGAATCACCCCGCGCAACTGCGCCGTGCGCAGCTGCCGCGACATGTTCTCGGTGATGAAATAGTTGCGGCTGAAGAAATCGGTCGTGGCCGTGCGCACGTCCGCGAGCATGCGCGCGAACTGCGCCTCGTTCATGCGATCGAGATCCGGCACCTCGCCGACGTGCTCGAGCCCGAACATCACGATCGTTTCGCAATCGGGGAACAGCCAGTAGGCGTTGAAAAAGTCGGGTCCGCTGAACGGGTATAGGAGCGTCTTGCCGACCGGGCAAGTCTTGGACAGCGCGCTGTCGCGCCAGGCCGTCATGGTCGAAACCTGCCGCTCGTTCATGCGCGCCCACGCCGCCTTCATGTGCGCGCTGTGCTCCTTCCAGGCGTCGGTCTCTGAGAGGTCAACGTGCCCCGGGTACATGGGCGCGAGACCCGAGAGGAGCCTGGCAGTGGAATTGACGCGCCATTGGGCGCCCAGGTCCTGGTCGGTCCTGAGGGCCTGTGCCTGGAGGGGACGGGACGCCAACAGGAAGGAAACGACGAGTACGGTCGAAATGCAGGCCGCGAGGCGGCTCTTCTTATTGTCCATCAACAGGTAAAAGCCGGGTCGGCCGGACTGGTTAATCGCGATGCGGCAGTTTACCAGCGTTCTTGCTAGCGCCCTCCGGAAATGAGCAGATTTGCGCCCGTCATGTAGGCCGCTTCGCCAGAGAGGAGCCACACGATCGCCTCCGCGCATTCCTGCGCCGTGCCTATACGACCCATCGGCACCTGCGGGATGACTTTCTGCAAGCGGTCCCCGACCCCGGCCTCTATATGAATTTCGGTATCGATGAGCCCGGGCATGATGGCATTGACGCGGATGCCCTCCGGCGCGAATTCCTTGGAGGCGCCGATCGTGATGCTGTTGACCGCGCCTTTTGCCGCGCCGTAAGGAATCCACTGGTTCGCGCCGCCGAGCTGCGCAGCGACGGAAGAGACGTTGACGATTGCGCCGCCAGAACCGCCCTGCTTCGTCGAGATGCGCTTCACGGCTTCCTGCGTGCACAGCAGAGTCCCGATGACGTTAACCTCCAGCACCCGCCGCATGGTGGCTGCATCGAACGTTTCCAGGCGACCGGCCCGTCCGGTGACACCGGCATTGTTCACAAGGCCGGTGAGCCGGCCGAGC
Source organism: Pseudomonadota bacterium (assembly GCA_025352885.1). Lineage (GTDB taxonomy): Bacteria > Pseudomonadota > Gammaproteobacteria > Burkholderiales > SG8-39 > SZAS-79. Next base: position 18,370 of record JANXRZ010000026.1, read on the forward strand.
TCCGCGTCGATCGTCGCGAACATCCGCTTCACGTCCGCCTCGTTCGCGGTGTCGGCCTGCACGGCGATGGCCTTGCCGCCCGCGGCGCGAATTTCGGCCACGACCTTTTCGGCGCGATCCGCCTTGGTCACATAGTTGACGCAGACCGACCAGCCGGCCTTGGCCGCAAGCAGCGCAGTCGCCGCGCCGATGCCGCGGCTGGAGCCGGTGATGAGGACGATGCCTTTCATGCGCTTATCCTAGTCGAGCGTGATGCCCAGTTCCTTGATGAGCGGGCGGAACTGCGCCACCTGTTTTTTCAGCACCGCATCCTGTTCCGCGGGAGAGGAACCGACCGGCTCGGCGGCAATGTCGTTCAGGCGCTTGACCGTTTCAGGGTGGCGGATGGCGGCGCCGGCCTCCCTCGAGAGCCGGTCGATGATGTCCCTTGGCGTCTTTGCCGGCGCAAAGAGGCCGTTCCAACCCTGGAACTCGAGCCGCCCGAAGCCTTGCTCACGCACGGTCGGGACATCCGGCAGGACCGCGAGGCGCTGCGCTGAGCCGGTGGCAAGCGCCTTCAGCTGGCCTTTCCTCACTTCGGCAAGCGAGCTCGAAAGCTGGTCGCCGCCGAACTCGATGCGCCCCGCGAGCAGTTCCTGCTTCAGTGGCGCGGCACCCTTGAACGGGATATGCGTCATCTCGATCTTGCCGTCGCGCTTGATGACTTCGCCGAACACATGCATCGCCGACCCTGGGCCGGTGGAGCCGTAGTTGTACTTGAGCGACGGGTCTTTCTGCAGGAGGGCGACCAATTCCCGCAGGTCGTTTGCCGGAACCTTGGGGTTGGCGGTGAAGATGAAGGGCACATTGACCGACACGCCGATTGCGGCGAAGTCGGTGTCGATGTCGTAAGGTGCGCGCCCCGCCATCGCGAGCGCGACCGAAGCAAGCGGAAACGTGATGTTGTGCATGAGGATGGTGTGGCCGTCCGGCGGCGCCTTGGCGACCACATCCGCGCCGAGCGATCCGCCTGCGCCGCCGCGGTTTTCCACGAGCACGGGCTGGCCCATGGTTTCGGTCATTCGCTGGGCCACGAGGCGGGCCACGACATCGGTCGTGCCGCCCGCCGGAAATGGCACAACGATGCGGATCGGCTTTGACGGGAACCCTTGCGCAAAAGCCGTTGCCCCAAAGGCCACGGCAGCGATGGCAAAGACAGTCCGGGTAATCCCCCTAAGCGCTTTCTTCGTCTGCATGGTCTTGCTCTCCTCTTGGTTTACTTTGCGTGCAATGCGCGCATTGCGATGTTCGCCTTGCGGCCCTCTTCGAGGCCTTCTGCAAGCGGCAGGTCGACTACCTTGTGGAACAACTGCTTGATGGCGAACAACGCTTCAGGCTGGTAGGCGGCGAGCGATTCGGCCAGCGCGAGCGCTTCGGCCATAAGCCTGTCGTCGGGCACCACCTTGTTTACGGCGCCGAGTTCGTACGCCCGCGCGGCCGACAGGGGATTACCTTGCGCGACCAGTTCGAACGCCGCTTTGCGCCCAATCTGACGGACGAGGTTTGTGAGCACGATCGCGGGCAGGATGCCGTGGCGGATTTCGGGGTAGCCGAGCTTCATCGTCTCGGAGGCGACCACCATGTCTGACGCCAGGGCGAGCCCCGCCCCGCCGCCCATTGCCGCGCCGCGTACGGCTGCGATCACGGGTTTCCTGATCTGCGAGAAAACCAGGTGCGACTGCATGGTCAGCTGCGCCCGGTGCTCCACGCGCGCAGCCTGGTCGGGCGTCAGGTCTTTGAATTCGCCGATGTCGGCGCCGGCACAAAAGGCGCGCCCGGCGCCGGTCAGCACGACGACGGAGATGGCATCGTCCCGGTCCGATTGCTTCAGCCAGGCGACCAGCGACTCGGTCAGCGCGGTGTTGAGGGCGTTCAGCTTCTCGGGGCGGTTGAGCGTGAGGATGCGTATGGGGCCGCGATCTTCCTGGAGCAGGACTTCGGTGGTCATCAAGTGTTCCCTGTAAAAAGTTACGCGGCGGTCGCGTTGCCGGAACGCTCGCTTACTTCGAGCATGCGCGCCTGTTCCGTCAGCCGCTCGAGCATGCCCATGAGCGAGGCCCCCTCCTCGGGCGACAATACAGAAAGCCAAGCCTGGCTGCGCTCGATTGCATCGTCGAACACCCTGCCGTACAGCGCCTTGCCCGAACGCGTCAGCCCGAAAAGTTTGCCGCGAGCATCGCGGTCGTCCGGTGTGCTGGACACCAGTTTGCGCTTGATCAGTCCGGCTACCGTGCGGCTTGCGTAGCTTTTTTCCAGGCCCGCGCCACGCGCCAATTCGTTGAGGGACTGCAGCTCGTACCCGCCGAGCAAGGCGATCACGCGCCATTCGAGCAGCTTCAGGCCGAAGCGCTGCTGGTAACGGGCCTCGGCCCACCGCGCCGAAAGGTTCGCCAACACGTGCAGGCGATAGGAGATCAGGTCCTTGATGCCTGCCGGCGGAGGAATCGCTTCCATGGTGATTTGACCGAAGAATGGCTCTGCGCTTAGGGTTGCGGACAGATAGTTGCCAACGTAAACTAATTGCATCGCAACGTCAATCGAGCCGACCTCGCCTATGAAGCCACCGTTTCGCGCCGACCAGGTCGGCAGCCTATTGCGACCCGCCGAGTTAGTGGAAGCCCGCGGCAAAGCCAGGCGCGGCGAGATCGATACCGACGCCTTGCGCGCCGTGGAAGATCGCTGCATTGCCGACGCGATCAGGAAGCAGGAATCGATCGGCCTGCAAGCGGTGACCGACGGCGAGTTCCGCCGCGACTGGTGGCATGTCGACTTCCTCGCCGGATTCGACGGAGTCGAAGGCTATGTCGCACCGCTCGTGGTGGGGTTCAGGGACACCGAAGAGCAGCCGCCGATGATTCGCGTCACCGGCAAGGTCAGGCGCACCAAGCCCATCTTCGTCGACTCGTTCAAGTACATGAAGTCCGTCGCAAAGCAGACCGCCAAGCAGACGATTCCCGCGCCGGCGATGCTTCACCTGCGTCCGGGACGCTCCGGCATCAGCCGCAAGGCTTATCCAGACCTCGCCGAATTCTGGAGGGATGTCGCGCAGGCTTACCGCGCGGAGATCGCCGATCTGGGGGCCGCCGGTTGCACCTACCTGCAATTGGACGACACGAGCTTCGCTTACCTCTGCGACGAGAATTTCGCGGGGGCGCTCGCCCAACGCGGCGACGACCCGAAGAAACTCGCCTACACGTATGCGGACGCTATCAACGCGGCGGTGGAAAATCGCCCTGCCGGAATGGCGATCACCATGCACACGTGCCGCGGCAATTTCAAAAGCACGTGGGTGGCGTCAGGCGGTTACGAACCCGTCGTGGAAGCCCTCTTCTCGGCCAATGTCGACGGCTTCTTCATGGAGTTCGATTCCGAGCGCGCGGGGACTTTCGAGCCGCTGCGCTATGTGCCCCAAGGTAAGAAGGTCGTGCTGGGCCTGGTCACGACCAAGTTCGGCCAACTCGAGGACAAGGACACAATCAAGCGGCGCATCGATGCAGCTTCGAAATTCGTTCCGCTGGAGGATCTATGCCTCTCGCCGCAATGCGGCTTCTCGAGCACCCACCACGGCAACAACCTCTCGCAGGACGACCAGTGGAAGAAACTCGAGCGGATCGTCGAGGTCGCGCGCGAGGTGTGGCGATAAAGGGGCCAACCTGACAAAAGGGGGCCAGGCTCAAACC
>JANXRZ010000042.1 GCA_025352885.1 Pseudomonadota bacterium
CTCCGGGCGCCGAAGAATCGGGGGGAGGAGCAATTTCGGGCGCAGCCATCGGCGGTGCGATCGGGCTCGGGGCGGGCCTCGCTGCGCTGCCGATAGCGGGGCCTGCCGCACTCGTGGGCGGTGCGGGCATCGGTGCTTACGTCGGCTCCCTTGCGGGCGCGCTCAAGAACATGGGGAAGCAATCGGAAGACGGGGAGAGCCAGCCCGAGGACGAGGCCGCCCATCCGGCGGGCGTCCTGATCGCGGTTGAGAGCCCTGAGGAGGGCCAGCGAGCGCGCGCCATCGACATCCTTCGCGATCACGGGGCGCGCGAGGTCGAGCAGGCTGAAGGTACTTGGCGCGATGGAACGTGGGCGGATTTCGATCCTATGGCGCTCAAGACGGCGCCTCCCTCGCAGGGCGAGGCGCGTTCGTGAAATAAGTTGCACCAGCCGCTTCGGGGCGCCGTCCGGAGGTAAGGCGGTGTCCTACACATGAATGCGCAGTCGTCCAATCGAATTGCGCAAGGTTCGCCAATAGACTGCAGTTGCATCCTCACCACTTAGGGAGTCGAAAATGCATGCACAAAAAGCCGCCAGGACTGCCAAGACCCGCATCCCGCCGATGATCGACCGCAGCGATGAAGAGGAGATCCTCCTCCAGCGCTGGGCAGCATCCGATGGTGAGTTTGTAGTTGACGAGCTCGATTGGGACGATCCGCTCGATGCGGCACTCGGCATGGAACTGGCCGGTTTTCGTCCCGGCATCGACCAGTACGACGCCTGAGTAAACTTATCCGGCGATCCCTAGAACGCGATCCAGGACCCAGTTGTTGAAAACATTCACGAGCGGCTCGGCATGCGAGAGCCGACCGGGCTTGCATAAGGGCGAGGCGAGGCCAATCTGCTGGAGCGCCGAGATGTCGTTGTCTTCGGGAATGGAAATATCCCAACGCTTGTAATAGCGTTGCACAACCTCCTCGAAGTCTGCCCTCCTCGTCACTTCCTCCGGGAAGCACGATCCGACAATGAGCTTGGTCTTCGACGCTGAAAATGGCTGCAGTTCAAGCCACCACATGCAATCGACAGTGGAGCCGAACATCGTGCTCGGGAAAATCAACGGGTAATAGCTTCCTTTAGCCGCGGGCCCCGCGAGCGTGGGGATGCGCGGAAATCCGATGTCGCCGGTGAGCAGCGCGCGAGTCCCCTCATGCTCTTTGTGCAGCGCCATCCACTCGCCCTTTGCCGTTACCACGGTCGGGAACACACCCTTCTGACGCGAAAGGGTCGAGCGATGCACCGTCGAGACGTGATAAGCCTCCATGGCGTTCTCGACGTAGATCTTCCAGTTCGATTCGAGCGTGTACTCCTTGAGCCGCACGCAGCGCATATCCTCGTACGCATAACTCGCAAGCACCTCGGGAAGCGTGCCGAGATGATCCTTGAGCGGGCCGGCATTCTCGTCGAAGTTTACGAAGATGAATCCGGCCCACTGCTCGAGCTTGAGCGGGATCAGCGGGAAATCCTCCATGCGGAAACCGCTCGTCTGCTCCATTTCCGGCGCCACGAGCAGCTTGCCTTCAAAGTCATAGGACCAGGAGTGATACGGGCACCTGATCGCATTACAGTTGCCTTCGCCGCGCAGCATCGCAGCGCCGCGATGCCGGCATGAATTGGAGAACGCCCGCACCGCCCCGTCCTTGCCGCGCACGATGACGATCGGCACGCCCGCGAAATCCACTGCGAAGTAGTCGCCTGCGTTCGGGATGCGGTCCGCGCGCCCGAAGAAATTCCACTCCTTCATCCAGATCGTTTCGACTTCGCGCCGATAGAACTCTTCCGACGTGTAAGCCCACGGGGGCAGCGTGCTGGCCTCGGCAAGGGGCTTTCTCACGCCGGCGTAGTGGCGAGGATCGAAGATGTCCGTTGCGGAGGGCTGGCGGAGAACGGGGGCGAGGACTGCGCTCATCGAAACACTCCGGAAAAGTCCTTGGATTTGGCTAGGATACTGCTTTCCAGAGGGAGCCCGCCATGCAAGATCGACATCTCATCCCGGCCCGCAAAGGCGCCGCCGCGCGCGTTAAGAAAGGCCAGCTGCTCAAGGTGATCAATACGCACGGCTCTCAGGTCGTGGACTTCTGGGCGTTCAACGACCCCGATCTCGGCGAGTGCATGTCGATGGAGCATTCGCGCGCGTCCACCGGGAAAATCATTCCCGCAGTGGGCGATGTTCTCATCACGAACAAGCGCCGGCCGATCCTGACGGTGCTGGAAGATGCCTCGCCCGGCGTGCACGACACGCTGATCGCGTCGTGCGACACCTATCGCTACGAACAGCTGGGCTGCAAGGGTTTCCACGACAACTGCACCGACAACCTCAGCAATGCCCTCGAAGCCATGGGTCTCAAGCGAGTCGTGCATCCATGCCCGTTCAACTTGTTCATGAACATCCCGGTGAGGAACGGCGTGTCGATTTCCTTCGAGCCTCCCCTGGGCAAGCCGGGCGACTCGATCACCTTTCGGGCTGAAATGGATGCGGTCGTCGGTTTCTCGGCCTGCCCGCAGGACATGCTGCCGATCAACGGCAATGATTGCGTCATCCACGATGCGCACTTCCAGGTCGTGTAGCCGGGGTGTTTTTCAGGCGATCGCTCCAAGCAGCGCATCGGCTGCCCGCGCGCTGCCGTCAACGATTTCAGGGGCTACGTCCTTTGCTCGTCGCGCGTAAGAGGGCTCGGAAAAAAGTAACGCCAGTTCTCGCGCCAGGTTGGCCGCAGTGACCTTCTGCATGGGAACGGCGCGGCCGACTCCAAGCGCCACGGCACGCCGTGCGTTGTCCGGCTGGTCGAATGCAACTGGCACCGCAAGCTGGGGACGCCCGGCCGCCAGCGCCTGAGTGAGCGTGCCTATCCCCGCTTGGTGAACGACCGCGCACGCGGCGGGAAAAACGCGGGAGTAGGGCAGGTAGTCGAAGGCCTTGATTCCGGGCGGCAGCGGCTGAGCGAGCGGGGTGCCGGTCAACAGGAGCGCGCGTCGGCCAAGGCGGCTCGCGGCCTCGATCGCCTTGTCCCAGAAATCGCCCGCAATCATCACGACTGAAGAGCCAAGCGCGAACACGATCGGCGGTTCGCCGTCTGTAAGGAACGCAGAAAGAGTCGCCGCCTCCGCGGGCGTCATCGCCTGCCCGTCGAATCGCGGCATGCCGGTCACGATGGTATGGGCCGGCCAGTCACGTTGCGGCGCCGCGATTACGAGTGGAAAAAGGGCGAGCGTGAGTCGCGTCGAGAACTGGCCGCGGAACAGCGCCGCATGCGGCGATCTCGGCAGGCCAAGCTCAATGCGAAACGCTTCAAGCGGCCGCTCCCAGCGCCGGGCCACCCATTCGGCCAGCGCCATGAGCACGCGATGGCCGGTTTCACCTGACATGCGCAATGCACGGGCCCAGGGTGCCGAGCTGAGCAAGGGCCGGTCGATCGCGGACATCAGGCTGGCAGGCGCGAGCACCGTGGAGACCCAAGGCAAACCGGTCACCTGCCCAACGAGCGGCGCACTCATCGTCAGCGGATGCGTCACCAGCAAGTCCGCACCCTCCGCCGCTTTTGCGATGTCCTCGTACTGCTCGCGCAGGTAGGGCATGACCATTTCACGTATCAGGATCCCGGGGCCGCGAAGCGGGTCGAACAGCTTTGCGGCAATCGCCTCGATCCCGCCGAAGCTCGCCTCCCCCGGGCGCAGTGGCGCATAGTCGATGCCTTGCGCCTCGATCACCGATTGATGGCGGTCGATGGTGGTGATGACCGGGTGGTGACCGCGTGCCATCAGCGCCTTGGCGATGGCGATATACGGATGCAGGTCGCCGAGCGAGCCGACCGTGCAGAACACGATGCGTTTCATCCCGGGCAGTGTAGCGTCGGCGCGTTTGCCACGTGATAATGGGCCAACGTTCCCAACGAGAGAGTGCGATGGCCGCCGACCGCTATGACCTCATCATCCGCAATGCAGTGATCGTCGACGGCACGCGCGCGCCGCGGTTCGAAGGCGAGGTGGGCGTGCGCAAGGGCAGGATTGCGAAACTCGGCAGGGGCGCCGGCGCGCTGCGCGATGCGGGTGCCGATCGAGAGATCGATGCGAAAGGCAAGGTGCTTGCGCCCGGCTTCATCGATGCGCACACGCACGACGACCGCCTGCTGCTCTCTTCACCCGACATGTCTGCAAAGGTCAGCCAAGGCGTGACGACGGTGGTGTCCGGGAACTGCGGCGTGAGCCTCGCGCCCATGGTGCACAAGTCGGGCGCCGTCACGCCGCCGCTGGATCTGCTCGACGCGACCGGCGCATGGTTTCGCTTCCCGAGCTTCGCTGCCTATTTCGAGGAGCTCGCCTCGAAGCCGGCCGCAACCAATTTCGCCCCGATGATCGGCCATACCACGCTGCGGGTCATGAGCATGGACGACGTCGAGCGGCCCGCGAGCGCCGCGGAAATTTCACGCATGCGCGAGCTCGCGCGCGAAGCGATGTCCGCAGGGGCAATCGGGGTCTCGACGGGCACTTTCTATGAGCCGGCGTCGGCAGCGCCTACGGCGGAGATCATCGAGGTCTGCCGACCGCTGACGGAGTTCAAGGGCTTGTACGTCACGCACATGCGCGACGAAGCCGCCAAGGTAATGGACTCCCTGGACGAAACGTTCCTCATCGGACGGGAGCTCGGGGTGAAAGTCGTCATTTCGCATCACAAGGTCGCAGGCACGCCGAACCACGGCCGCTCGAAGGAAACGCTCGCGCACATCTCCAGGCACATGGCTACGCAGCCGATCGGCATGGATTGCTATCCCTACTGCGCGTCTTCCACGATCCTCACTTGGAGCCGCGTGGGGCCCGCATCCAAAGTCCTCGTGACCTGGTCCAAGCCCCACCCGGAATTCAGCGGCATGGAGTTATCTGTAGTGGCCGCGAAGTTGGGTCTTTCGCAGGAAGCCGCTGTCGCGAAGCTTCTGCCGGCGGGCGCGATCTACTTTGCAATGGACGAGAACGACGTGCAGCGCATCCTCAGTTTCGAGCACACGATGGTCGGCTCCGACGGCTTACCGCACGACGCGTCGCCGCATCCGCGGCTCTGGGGCACGTTTCCCCGCGTGCTCGGCCACTACAGCCGCGACCTCGGCCTGTTTCCGCTCGAGACGGCAGTGCACAAAATGACGGGCCTCACCGCGGCGACTTTCGGCCTTACCGATCGCGGCGTGATCCGCGAAGGCGCGCACGCCGATCTCACCCTTTTCGATCCAGGGCAGGTGGCCGAAGCAGCGACTTTCGCCAAGCCCATCCAGGCCGCGCACGGGATCGACGCCGTGATCGTGAGCGGTGAGCCGGTCTGGGAGAACGGCGCGCCGACAGGGGCGCGTCCGGGCCGTCGGGTCGGGGGCATGCCCCGAGCTTGATTGTGGGATACTGCAGTTCGCCTGTTTCGCTTAAGGAGGACGGATCATGCTGATCAAGGAAATCCTGCGCGTTAAAGGCTCCCGCCTGCTTTCGATCGGTCCTACCGGCCGCGCCGTAGATGCGGTCAAGACAATGGCCAGCGAAAACCTCGGCTCGCTTGTCGTGATGGAAGGCACGCGGCTGCTCGGCATGCTCACCTTCCACGAAATCCTGCAGGCCCTGCACAAGGGCAACGGGTCGCTGGGCGATGCGGTCGTTGGCGACATCATGGTGAAGAACCCGGTCACCGCGACGCCCGACATGGAAGTGAACATCCTCCGGCGCACGATGCTCGAGACCGGGGCACGCTACCTGCCGGTGCTGGAGGACAACAAGCTGATCGGCGTGATTTCGTTTCGGGATGTGGCCAAGGCGGTGCTCGAGGAGCAGGACTTCGAGAACCGGATGCTCAAGGGCTACATCAAGAACTGGCCGGCCTAGCGCAGGCGATGCGCGGTTCGGATTGAACCGCCGCCGGTTCCTGCGGGCAGGCGGCGCATCGCTCGCCGCACTTTCAGCGCTTGCAGCCTGGCGCTCCTGGCCGGAGCAAGGCCTGTGGAATCCTTGCCTCGGACCCTTGCCGCCTCGGCTCGCCGAGCACGAGCTCGTCAAGGCAGCGTGGGAAGGCATCAATGCCGAGCTCGTTTGGGATGCGCATGCCCACATGGTCGGCACAGGCGATTCCCCAAGCGGCGTTCGCACGTCTCCGAAAATGGAAAGCCTGCTTCACCCTGTGGATTACGCGCGCAAGGTTTTTTTCCTCAATGCGGGCTGCGCGACGCCGGCCAGGGGCAGCGCGAAGGGGGTCGACGAAACCTTTCTCGCCCGAATTCTCGCGCTTATGGAGGAGTTGCGTCCCGGCGCCAAGATGCTCATCTACGCGTTCGAGCGGACGCACGACGAGCGCGGAGCGGTCCTTTGGGACAGCACGGACGTCTACGTTCCCAACCCATACGTACGCGACATTGCAAAAAAGCATGGGCGCTTTTTCGAGTGGGTGGCGTCCGTCCATCCGTATCGCGCCGATTGCGTCGCAGCGCTCGAGGAAGCGAAGCGCGAAGGCGCGCGCGCCGTGAAATGGCTGCCGTCCGCAATGGGCATCGATCCGGCGTCGCCGCTATGCGATCGCTTCTATGCAAGCCTCGCGAAACTGGACCTCCCGCTGATTTCGCATGCGGGTCTGGAGCGTGCGGTGCACGGCAGCGACGTCCAGTCGTGGGGCAACCCGCTGAAGCTGCGACGGGCGCTGGATGCGGGCGTGCGTGTCGTCGTTGCGCATTGCGCTTCCATGGGAGAGGACCGCGATCTCGACAAGGGTGAAGCCGGGCCGGCGGTCGCGAGCTTCGACCTCTTCACGCGCATGATGGGTGAGCCGCGATACGAGGGGCGTTTGTTCGGCGACATTTCCGCCGTGACGCAAACGAATCGAGCGAGCCCGGCCGTGGAACGCCTGATCCGGGAGGAGTCGTGGCATCCACGACTGCTCAATGGAAGCGACTATCCGCTGACCGGCCTCATGCCGATCTTTTCGATGGACTATCTCGTCTCGCTGGGGTTGCTGGAACCGGCATCGGCGCCGGTGCTCACCGAAATCCGCGCGCACAACGCACTGCTCTTCGATTTCGTCGCGAAGCGCACGCTGCGCTCGCAGGGTCGAAAGCTGCCGGCGTCGGTGTTCGAAACCCGGGGCTTCTTCGATCCGCTCAGCAGAACGGCGCAAAAAAGCCGCTGAACCGCTCGTTCCGGTAAAGGCCGCCGCACCTGGAGAAGGGCGACATCTCCGGCCCGTAGAGCATTTGCTCGAATTGGCTGCGACGGCGCACCTCGGCCATCTGGACGGCCTGCAGGTAATCGAGCACCTGGTTGGCCACGCCTGCCTCCCCAAGGCTCACGAGTTCGGATGCGGAGAGCCAGAGGACGGTTCCGGATTTCCCCAACCTGTCGACGATAGAAGCCGGCGCTTCGCCTGCCTTGGAAAGCTGGACGATGTCCGCGGCGGTGAGCGGAGGCGGACCGGGTTCCAGGCCGGCACAGGCGCCGACCAGCAAGGCGACCGAAAAGGCTGCGGCGAGTTGACGAAGGACACTGAAAGCGGTGCGCATGTCGCTTCGACCAGTTCGTCGGAAAGGAGTTCTATTTCAGCATGATAAACTTGGCTTGCCCTCTTTCGGAGCGGCCCGGGTTGATCCCGCCCCTCTACCGTTTTGGCCCTAATCCATGTCCGGCAACAGCTTCGGCACCTTGTTCTGCGTTACCTCGTTCGGCGAGTCGCATGGTCCATCCTATGGCGGCGTGGTCGACGGGTGCCCGCCGGGCCTGGAACTAACGGCCGCCGACCTCCAGAAAGAACTCGACCGGCGCAAGCCCGGGACCTCTCGCCACGTCACCCAAAGGCGCGAATCGGATACGGTTGAAATCCTTTCCGGGGTTTATGAAGGCCGCACGACGGGAACGCCCATCGGTTTCTTAATCCGCAACGAGGATCAGCGCTCCAAGGATTACTCGGCCATCGCCCAGAAATTTCGCCCCGGCCATGCGGACTATACGTATTGGATGAAATATGGTGCGCGCGACCCGCGCGGCGGCGGCCGTGCTTCGGCCCGCGAGACTGCCGTCCGCGTTGCGGCAGGCGCCATCGCAAAGAAATGGCTGCTTGAGCGCTACGGCGTGCTGGTTCGCGGGTACCTCGCGCAGATCGGCCCTAAAACGATCCCATTCGAAAATTGGCAAGCGGTTGGAACCAATCCTTTTTTTGCGGCCAACGAAGGCATCGTGCCGGAACTGGACGCCTTCATGGATGCGTTGCGGGAGTCGGGCGACTCGTGCGGCGCGCGCGTCAACGTGGTCGCCGAGAATGTCCCGCCGGGCTGGGGCGAGCCGGTCTACGGTCGCCTGGACTCGGACATCGCCGCCGCGATGATGTCGATCAATGCGGTCAAAGGAGTGGAGATCGGGGCGGGATTCGCGTCGATCGTCCAGAAGGGCAGCGAGCACGGTGACGAGATGACGCCGGAAGGATTTGCCTCAAACAACAACGGGGGAATGCTCGGCGGCATCTCCACCGGGCAGGACATCGCCGTCTCGATCGCGCTCAAGCCGACCTCCAGCATCCGCATTCCGCGACGAACCGTGGATACCGAGGGCAAGGCCGTGACCGTGGAAACCACCGGGCGGCACGACCCATGCGTAGGCATCCGCGCCACGCCGATTGCTGAAGCGATGCTTGCGTGCGTGCTGATGGACCAGGCGCTGCGCCATCGTGCGCAAAATGCGGACGTTGCGCTCCCTATGGCGGCCGTTCCGGGGAAGGTGCGCCAGCGCACTGAAGCGGGTGGATAAGGTATCGAAAATCAATTACAGTTAGCTTCCAACCCATGCATCTGAGGCACCGCACATGAGCACAAATAAAGGGCAGCTGCTACAAGACCCGTTCCTGAATACGCTGCGCAAAGAGCACATCCCCGTTTCGATCTACCTGGTCAACGGCATCAAGCTGCAGGGCCAGATCGAATCGTTCGACCAGTACGTGGTGCTTCTGCGCAACTCGGTGACTCAGATGGTCTACAAGCACGCGATCTCCACCGTCGTGCCTTCCCGTGCGGTTACGCTTGCTCTCGACGGCGCGACCGAACCCTGACCTGAGGGGCACCGTAGCGGTGTCGACGACACCGCCCTGATGCAGCAGCCCCAAGCAGTAGATTCCAAGTCCCGCACGGCCGTTCTCGTCTGCCTGGATTTCGGCAAGGACGACGGCTTTGCCGAATCGATCGAGGAAATCGTCCGTCTTGCCGAAAGCGCCGGGATCACGCGGCATGTGATCGTGCAGGGCAAGAGGACCCGGCCGGATGCCGCCCTCTTTGCGGGTTCCGGCAAGGTCCAGGAGATCCGTGATGTGGTCGAGGAACTCGGCGCAGGCACGGTGATCTTCAACCATCACCTGTCGCCGGTGCAGGAGCGCAACCTCGAGAAGAAGCTCGAATGCGGCGTGATGGACCGCACTCGCCTCATTCTTGAGATCTTCGCGCAGCGCGCGAAGACCCACGAAGGCAAGCTCCAGGTCGAGCTCGCCCAGATGGAGTACCTCTCCACGCGCCTCGTGCGCGGATGGACTCACTTGGAGCGCCAGCGCGGCGGCATCGGCTTGCGGGGCGGGCCCGGCGAGACCCAGCTGGAGATCGACCGCCGCCTGATCTCGCAGAAGATCAAGTCGCTGAAGGCGGAACTCGCGAAGATGCGCCAGCGGCGCGACGTCCAGCGGCGGGCGCGCTCGCGCAAGGACGTATTTTCGGTTTCCCTCGTCGGCTACACCAACGCCGGCAAGTCGAGCCTCTTCAACATGCTCACGCAGGCCAAGGGGTACGCGGCCGACCAGCTGTTTGCGACTCTCGATACCACGACGCGGCGCGTCTTTTTGCCTGAAATGGGGCGATCGGGCAGCCAGGTCGTCGTTTCGGACACCGTAGGCTTCATTCGCGACCTGCCGACCAGCCTGGTCGCGGCTTTCAGGGCGACGCTCGAGGAAACCGTGCAAGCCGACCTCCTCCTGCACGTGGTGGACAGCGCTTCACCCGTGCGCGACATGCAGATGACCGAAGTGAACAAGGTACTGGCCGAAATCGGCGCCGATTCGGTCCCGCAGGTGCTCGTCTACAACAAGATCGACCTCGCGAACGCCGGCAACGGTCTTCCGCCCGGGGTGGAGCGTGATGAATATGGTAAGATTTTCCGCATTCGCGTGAGTGCGCGCACCGGAGCCGGGCTGGCCGGTTTGCGCAGCGCAATCGCCGAGCTGGCCCCGGGACATCTCCGCTCACGCGGAATCGCGGCCGATCCGTCCACCAATCCAGAACTGGCCTGACCATATCCGTATGTCGCTGAACGACCCAAACTGGGGACGCGGGGGATCTCGCGGCCCGCAAGGACCTGGCGGTGGCAAGCAGGGGCCGCCCGACCTCGACGAGCTCTGGCGCAATTTCAACCGGAAGCTTTCTGAACTCTTCGGCCGGCGCCGCGGCGCGGGAGACCAGCCGCCGGAAGGCCGTGACTCCGGCCCGAGCAACTCGCAGATCGGCGGGGGCGCGGGCATCGTGGCGGCCCTCATCCTGGCGGTGTGGCTTGCAAGCGGCTTCTACATCGTGGTCGAGGGCACGCGCGGCGTCGTCCTGACATTCGGCAAGTTCGCGGAAGAAACCAATTCCGGCCTGCGTTGGAGGATGCCGTGGCCGATCCAGAGCCACGAGATCGTCAACCTCTCGCAGGTGCGCACGCTCGAGATCGGCTATCGCAACAGCGTGAAGACCAAGGTCCTCAAGGAATCGCTGTTGCTCACGGACGACGAGAACATCGTCGACCTGCAGTTCGCCGTCCAGTACACCGTCAAGGATGTGCGCGACTACGTGTTCAACAACAAGCGCCCCGACGAAGCCGTGATGCAGGCAGCCGAAACCGCGGCCCGCGAAATCATCGGGAAGAGCCGCATGGACCAGATCCTTTACGAATCTCGTGAAGAAATTGCCATCAAGACCCGGCAGCTCATGCAGGTGATCCTCGACCGCTACAAGACCGGCGTGTCCATCTCAAACGTCACGATCCAGAACGCGCAGCCGCCGGAGCAGGTGCAGGCGGCGTTCGACGATGCCGTCAAGGCAGGCCAGGACCGCGAGCGGCAGAAGAACGAAGGCCAGAGCTACGCCAACGACGTGATCCCCAAGGCGCGCGGCACGGCGGCGCGCGTCATGCAGGAGGCGGAAGGCTACAAGCAGCGCGTGATCGCAAACGCCGACGGCGAGGCGACGCGCTTCAAGCAGGTGCTCGCCGAGTATTCGAAGGCGCCAGCGGTCACCCGCGAGCGGATCTATCTGGACACGATGCAGCAGATCCTCTCGTCGACCTCCAAGATCCTCACCGACTCCAAAGGCAGCGGCAACCTCCTTTACCTGCCGCTCGACAAGCTCATCCAGCGCAGTTCGCAGGATCCCGCAGCCCCCGAGGGCATCGTTCCGCCCAAGCCGGGCGCGGCACCCGAGGCACTGCCTTCTCCCGAAGGCGGGCCCCGGTCACGCGACTCGAGCCTTCGCAACCGAGAAAGGGGTGAGCGATGACCAAGTCGATCGGTCCCATCGCGGCCGCGCTGATCGCGTTGTTCCTGCTCGCGAGCGCGTCCCTCTACACGGTGGACCAGCGCCAGAACGCCATGGTGTTCCAGCTGGGCGAGGTGAAGGACGTCGTGACCACGCCGGGGCTGCACTTCAAGTGGCCGCTGATCCAGAACATCCGGTACTTCGACACGCGCATTCTGACCCTGGACGATCCCGAGCCGCTGCGCTTCATCACCTCGGAAAAGAAGCCCGTGCTGGTCGATTCGTTCGTCAAATGGCGCATCGTCGACGTCAAGCAGTTCTACATCAGCGTGCAGGGCGACGATCTGCGCGCCCAGAAGCGCCTGCAGCAGACGATTTCGGACGGCCTGCAGGCCGAGTTCGGCAAGCGCACCGTGCACGACGTCGTTTCGGGCGAGCGCGAGCACATCATGGACGTGATGCGCGAGAAAGCCGACCTCGACGCGAGGAAAATCGGCGTGCAGATCATCGATGTGCGCCTCAAGCGCGTAGACCTCCCGCAGGAAGTGAGCGAGTCGGTGTACCGCCGCATGGAGGCCGAGCGCAAACGTGTCGCCAACGAGCTGCGCTCGACCGGCTCCGCGGACGCCGAGCGCATCCGTGCCGATGCGGACAAGCAGCGTGAAGTCATCCTCGCGGAAGCGTATCGCGACGCCCAGCGCATCAAGGGCGACGGCGATGCCAAGGCGTCCGCCACCTACGCGCAAGCTTTCCAGCAGAGTCCCGAGTTCTATTCGTTCTACCGCAGCATGGAGGCGTACCGCTCGAGCTTCCGCAGCAAGAGCGACGTGATGGTGATCGACCCGAGCTCGGAGTTTTTCCGGTACCTCAAGGATCCGACAGGCAAGTCCGGCGGCAAACCAGGCGCGAAGTAGGGGATGGGCCATGGGCACGATGGGCACAACCTTCCTGATGGCGTTCGCCCTGATGCTGGTGTTCGAAGGGATCCTGCCCTTTCTTGCGCCCAACCTTTGGCGTGAAACTTTTCGCAAAGTCACCCAGATGTCGGACGGGCAGATTCGGTTCTTCGGCCTGACCTCCATGCTGATCGGCGTGATTCTGCTGTTCACGTTCGGCTGACTTCCAGCGCCAATTACATCACCATGCGCACCTGGATCCTGCCCGAGTACATCGACGACATTCTGCCCGCCGAAGCGGCGAGGATGGAGTTCCTGCGCCGGCGCATGCTCGACCTGTTTGCGACATGGGGCTATGAGCTCGTCATGCCGCCGCTGCTCGAGTATGTCGAGTCGCTGCTCACCGGGACGGGACACGATCTCGACCTGCGCACCTTTAAGCTCGTGGACCAGCTTTCCGGCCGGATGATGGGCGTGCGCGCGGACATCACGCCGCAGGTAGCGCGCATTGATGCGCACCTCCTGAACCGCGAAGGCGTCACGCGCCTGGCTTATACAGGCAGCGTGCTGCACACGCGGCCGGCCACGCCGGCGGCCACGCGGGAACCGATCCAGATCGGCGCGGAGATCTACGGCCACGAGGGCGTCGAGAGCGACCTCGAAATCCAGCGCCTGCTGTGCAAGGCGCTCGAGATTTGCGGGGTGCGCGGCGCGCGCATGGACGTGGGCCATGTCGCCGTGTTTCGCGCGCTTGTCGTCAAGGCGAAAATCCCGGCCGGGCTCGAGTCCGAACTCTTCGAGTCCCTGCAGAAGAAGGACGTGCCCGGGCTGCGCGAACTCGTTGGCGCCGCACGCGGGCTCGATCGCGCATCGCGCGAGGCGTTGCTGCTCCTGCCGGAACTCTATGGTGGGGTCGAGGTGCTCGCCAAAGCCGAGAAGAGCCTGCCGCGCCTGCCGCAGATTTCCGATGCGCTCTCTACGCTCAAGAGGCTCGCCAAGGTGTGCCCGATCCCGATGAGCTTCGACCTCGCGGAACTCCGCGGATACCACTATCACTCGGGCGTCGTGTTCGACGCTTATTGCGACGGCGTCGCGGGCCCGGTTGCCCGGGGCGGGCGATACGATGAAGTAGGCAAGGCATTCGGCCGTTCGAGGCCTGCCACCGGCTTTTCGATGGACCTGCGGGAACTCGCTGGGGCCGCTGCGCCGATCAGGGAGCGCGATCCCATTCTGTCCCCCGCACCGAATTCGGACGTGAAACTGGCAAAGAAGATCGCCGCACTGCGCGCAAGCGGCGAAGTGGTCATCGAAGAGCTTCCGGGCCACGAAAAATTCCGCGCGGAACTTGGCTGCACCCGGCGACTGGCCAAAAAGGCTGGCGCCTGGACCGTTCAACCCATCAAGAGATAAAAGCCCATGGCTGCAGCCGCCCCAGGTTCAACACCAACCGCAAAGAACGTAGTCGTCGTCGGCACCCAATGGGGCGACGAAGGCAAAGGCAAGATCGTCGACTGGCTTACCGACCACTCGCAGGGCGTCGTGCGCTTCCAGGGCGGCCACAATGCGGGCCACACGCTCGTGGTCAACGGCAAGAAAACCGTCCTGCGGCTGATTCCCTCGGGGATCCTGCGCGGCACCGTCACCTGCTACATCGGCAACGGCGTAGTGCTTTCGCCGAGCGCGCTCATCCAGGAGATGGACGAGCTTATCGCCGCAGGGGTCGAAGTCGCGGCTCGCCTGCGCATCTCGGAAGCGTGCCCGCTGATCCTCGCTTATCACGTGGCCCTTGACCAGGCGCGGGAGAAGGGCGCCGCCAAGCTCGGCACCACCGGGCGCGGCATTGGCCCGGCCTACGAGGACAAGGTCGGCCGGCGGGCGATCCGCCTGCAGGACCTGTTCAAGCCGGTGCGCTTCGCCGAGAAGCTGGAAGGCCTGCTCGACTATCACAACTTCGTGCTCGAGCACTATTACCACGTGCCGAAAGTCGATTTCAAGAAGACGCTCGAAGATTCCCTGGCGTCGGCTGCGCGACTTGCGCCTTTGGTTGCCGATGTGCCGCGCGCGCTTTACGAAGCCAACCGCGAAGGCAAGAACCTGCTGTTCGAGGGCGCGCAAGGCACGCTTCTCGACATCGACCACGGTACTTATCCTTTCGTGACCTCCTCGAACTGCGTGGCGGGCGCGGCCGCTTCCGGCGCAGGCGTCGGCCCGAGCCAGCTGCATTACGTGCTCGGCATCACCAAGGCGTACACCACCCGGGTCGGCGGCGGCCCGTTCCCGACGGAGCTCACGGACGACGTGGGTAAGCATCTCGCCACGCGGGGTCATGAATTCGGCGCGGTGACTGGCCGGCCGCGTCGCTGCGGCTGGTTCGACGCAGCCGCGCTCAAGCGTTCGATCCAGATCAATGGCGTGTCGGGGCTGTGTATCACCAAGCTCGACGTGCTCGATGGCGTCGAATCCGTGAAGCTTTGCATCGGTTATGACGTCGACGGAAAATTCTCCGACATTCTTCCCGTCGGGGCGGAGGAACTCGCGCTCTGCGTGCCGCGGTATGAGGAAATGCCGGGCTGGCAGGAGAGCACTGTCGGTGTGAAAGAACTTGATGGCCTGCCGAAGGCCGCGCGCGACTATCTTTCGCAGATCGCAAAGCTCACCGGTGTGCCTATCGATCTCATCTCGACCGGCCCTGATCGCGAAGAAACCATCGTGCTGCGGCATCCCTTTAAGTAGGGAAAGCGCTTGCCGGAAATCTCTGGCAGCGTGTACGCGAGGACTGCACAAGCGATTGTTCGCATAGGGTAAAACGTGCGTGTGCTCATGCACTGAGCAAAAGCACGTACCGGAACCATCATGGTGTTCGCAGGGAGCCGATGAATTTCTTTCGGTTCCCTTCAATGACACTTGGAGTATGGAGATCCCTATGAAAAATCGTTACAAGATCCTGACAATCAGCGCTCTGACGGCCGCAATGTGGTGCGCGGCGCCGCAAGCCCAGACCGGCGGCACCGCCGGGTCAGGCACCGGGGCCTCTGGCACCGGCTCGAGCACGTCCACCCCCGCGCCCAGCAACAGCGGCTCCACGGGGTCGTCGAGCGGAACGACGCCCTCCGCTGGCGCGCCTTCGTCCACCACGAGCGGCACCAGCGGCAGTGGCACTAGGTCATCAGGTATGGGCGCTTCGGGCACCGGCAGCAGCTCGGGCATGAGCTCCGGCATGGGCTCGTCCAGCGGAACGACGCCCTCCGCCGGTGCGCCTTCCTCGCCGATCGGCGGCACCGGCGCCAGCGGATCGGGAATGAGCAGCAGCTCCTCGGGCAGCTCACGCTCGACGGACACCACGACCTCGAGCGGAATGTCCGGCTCGGCTACGGCGAGCAGTTCGGACACGATGCGTCGTCCGAGGGCCGATCGCAACTAGGGCATCTGCGTTAAAAGAAAGGGGCGCTTCAGCGCCCCTTTTTTCTGCTTGGTGCTACCTGTCAGCGATCGCCCGGGTGGCCGATGCCGCGCTGATTTCCCTGCTGGTTGCCGCCTTGCTCGCGCCCGAAAGTCTTGTCGCGCTCTTCCTTCTGCCTGCGCTCGAGGTCGTCCGATTCGGGTGAGGGAGGCACCCCGCTTTTCTCTTTCTTTGCAGGGTCGCCTTCGATCTGGGGACTCCTCGGAGGGATCGTGTGCCGCTGCACCATAGTGATCAGCGCAACCGCACGTCTACTTTGAGCTCGAGCCGGAGCTCGAGGATGATCCCGTTCGCGAATCGTTGGTGCCGCCCGTCGCACCCTGTGATCCCGACCCGCTGGCCGAAGTCTTGGGGTTGAGGTTGTCCGGGGCCTTGCGTTCGCATCCGGCAGCAGCGAGCGCGACGATGACCATTGTGGACAAGATAAGTTTGTTCATTGCGTGCTCCCGAAAGTGGTTGGGCTTATAAAGATGGGCCTGCGCCCGCGGCGAATCGGTGCGCTGCCTAACATTCGTTTTCGCGCGATCGTACTAACGTGAGGGCATCTCATAGCGCAGGAGCACAGACATGGGCCGCGCCGATTCAGACCCGACAGACGACGAACCGCCCGGGCGGGAAGACCCTCGCGGACATCCGGAAGAAGACATTCGTCCCGACGAGATACATCGGTGGGCAGACGAGTTCGGCGTGAGCGCCGAAGAACTGCGGTTGGCCATTGAACGCGTGGGGCCGGTGTCCTCGGAAGTCCGAAAGTTCCTCCGTCCCACCCAGGCGGGGTGAGCCCGGCCCCTATTTTCGTCAGCGCTTGCTGTCGGCGGCCTGCTCGGCCTTGGCGGCGCCGATAGCGGTGGTGACGTGCCGCTCTTCCTCGGGCGGCGGCAGGATGGCCTTCATGCCGAGCGACTCGATCCACAGTTCCCGGCACCAGCCCTTTGTGTGATAGAGGTGCTCGTCTTCCTGGTCCTCGATTTCGTCGTACGCTTGCCTCAGTAGCGCGCCGGCCTCGCCCTGCAGGACCTTCTCGCCGCATTTGCCGATCAGCTCCCAGTCGAGGTGATCCTTGGTTTCGGCCAGCACGACGCATTCGCAGGCCACGATCTGCGCTGCTTCGGGCTTTCCGCCCTGACGCGCCATTTCCATCGCCTGCACCAGGGAGTTGCCAAGGTGTGTGATGACTTTCACCCCCGGGGTTTGCGCCTCGGGATCCAAGCCAAACTGCTTGCAGATGTCCGTCAGCACCTCGACGTGATGCGTCGTCTCCTGCAGGTACTTCTCCCATTCCTCTCGAAGGTCATCGTTCAGCGCACATTGCAGGGCGGTTTCATAAACCTGCACGCCACCTCGTTCATGGGCCAGCGATTGCATCAGCAAGTCGGCGACCTGTTCGCTCAATGCCTGGTTCATTTTCGTCTTCCTCTCGTTGGGTAAGTTTGGTGCGCGGGGAATCCCGCTTGGGGAGGGCGACGCAAAAGCCATGCCGCGAAGCGAGCGGTCCGATAGGGAGAAACTGCGCGTGCAGGTCCCGCGCAAACATTACAAGCTCGCTGTCGAAAGTACAGTGCGCCCAAGCGAACATAGCGCGCTCTGTTGATTCGTCGTCGCGATCGCTTCCTGCTGGGCCTGATATTTGCAGCGATGGCCCGCCGGCGCGTTTCTCGCCCCCTGCGCCAGACGGCTGCCGGCCTTTGGAGGGAAGCATCCATGGCAACGCGCAAGACGAGTGAACCGAAGTCCGCAGCGAAGTCCGCATCAAAGTCAAACTCGAATCCCGACTCGGAAGGCAAACCCGGAAAAGCGGTTCGCAGCCGCCTGGGCAGCAAGCAGTCGGGCGAAGGCGCGAATGCCTCGTCGTCCCGCTCGAGCGCGCGCTCGACCGTGAGCGGCCCATCGCGCAACCGAGGCGCACCGGAGGCTGCAGCCGCGATGTCGGACGTCGCAGTAGCCAAGTTCGAGGCGACCGAAGCGCTGGCCGAGGCAATGCCCGCAAACGAATCTAAGCCTGCCGAATACGGCGCCGCCGCCCGTAAGCCCGTGGCGGGCCAGACGGTCGAGCCAATGAACCTGGCCGCCACCGGCAGCACGCTTACCGAGGAGAACCCCAGCGACAAGGTCGGTATCGGCACGCCGAACCCCGGCTTCAATCCCGGCAACCTGCCTCTCGATCGTGTGCGCGTGGATTCCGGCGCGCGGGAATTGACCACCAACCAGGGCGTCCCAGTCGCCGACAACCAGAACTCGCTGAAGGCCGGCCTCCGAGGGCCCGCGCTTCTTGAGGACTTCATCCTGCGCGAGAAGATCACGCACTTCGACCATGAGCGCATCCCGGAGCGCATCGTGCATGCGCGCGGCTCGGGGGCCCACGGCTACTTCGAGTGCTACAACTCGATGAAGCGCTACACCCGCGTATCGCTCTTCGCCGAAGCCGGGAAAAAGACGCCCGTCTTCGTGCGCTTCTCGACCGTTGCGGGGGAGCGGGGGTCGACCGATACCGCGCGCGACGTGCGCGGTTTTGCAACCAAGTTTTACACGGACGAAGGCAATTTCGACCTGGTAGGCAACAACATCCCGGTGTTCTTCATCCAGGATGCAATGAAGTTCCCCGACCTTGTACATGCCGTGAAGCCCGAGCCCCACCACGGCATGCCGCAGGCGGCAAGCGCCCACGACACTTTCTGGGATTTTGTCTCGTTGATGCCTGAATCCACGCACATGCTCATGTGGGTGATGTCCGACCGCGCGATCCCGCGGAGCTATCGGATGATGCAGGGGTTCGGCGTGCACACCTTCCGCTTGGTGAACGAGGAGGGCGAGTCGAGCTTCGTCAAGTTCCACTGGGAGCCGCTCCTCGGCACGCATTCGCTCGACTGGGACGAGGCGGTGAAGATTTCAGGCGCCGACCCGGACTTCCATCGCCGTGACTTGTGGGAGGCGATCGAGTCTGGAAACTATCCCGAGTACGAGCTCGGCATGCAGATCTTCACCGAGGAGCAGGCCGAGAAATTCAGCTTCGACGTGCTGGATGCCACCAAGATCGTGCCCGAGGAGCTCGTCCCGGTCGTGCCGGTCGGCCGCATGGTGCTCAATCGCAATCCGGACAACTTTTTTGCCGAGACCGAGCAGGTAGCCTTCTGCACGGCACATATTGTCCCGGGCCTTGATTTCAGCAACGACCCCTTGCTCGCCGGGCGCATTCACTCGTACGTCGACACGCAGATCACGCGCCTCGGCGGACCGAACTTTCACGAGATCCCGATCAACTCGCCGATCGCCCAGGTGCACAACAACCAGCGGGACGGCATGCACCGCCAGGCGATCAACCGAGGCCGGGTGGCCTACGAGCCGAACTCGCTTGGCGGCGGATGCCCGTTCCAGGCGGGCGTACGCGGGTTCACGTCCTTCCCTCAGCCGATCAAGGACGACAAGGTGCGCGGCAAGCCCGAAAAATTTGCCGACCACTACACGCAGGCGACGCTCTTCTGGAACAGCCAGACGCCGATCGAGAAAGCGCACATCATCCGCGGCTTTCGCTTCGAGCTGACGAAGGTCCAGGTGCCTTCGATCCGCATCCGCATGCTCTCGTCCCTTGCCAATGTCGCAGACGAGTTGGTGGAGGGCGTGGCCGACGGTCTCGGCATCGGTGTGCCCGAGCCGATGCCCAAGGCGCTCAACCGAAAGGTGAAGCCGGAAGTGGAGAGTTCGCCGACGCTCTCGCTGTTCGCGCGCCCGGGCGACGGCACCATCCGCACGCGCCGCGTGGCGATCCTCGTGGCCGACGGCGTCGATGGCGAAGCCGTGAAGGTCTTGCATATGGGCCTGCTCGAAGAAGGCGCGGTGCCCCGCGTAGTCGGCGCGCGCCTGGGCCAGGTGCAGAGCGAGCAGGGCGAAGCCATCGACGTAGAAGTGACGCTGGAGACCACTCCCTCGGTACTCTATGACGCGGTGGCGATCCCCGGTGGCCACCGGGCAGCCGTTTCGCTGGGCGTTGTCGGTCACGCCGCTGAGTTCATCAAGGACCAATATCGCCACTGCAAGCCGATCCTTGCGTTCGGGGCTGCCTCGGCATTGATTGAGAACGCCGGTGTCCCGGCGAAGCTCGACTCAGGCGACCCGGACCCAGGCGTGCTCATCTCCGAGGACGGGACTGCCGAGGCGATGCTGCCGGAGTTTGTACAGGCGATCGCGCGACATAGACACTTCGAGCGCAGCATGGACCCGCCCGAGGTGTGAGCTTACCCGCTGCGCGTGCGAGCCACGGGAGGGGTCCCGGGCCGCCGCGCCGCGCTATGACGATTAACGCCTTACCTGGTTGAGGTGCCGCCGCTGGTCGAGCTGTCCGTGCCGCTCGAGGTACCGGCCGAAGGAGTGCTGCTGCTCGAGGACGATGTGCTGTCGCTCGAGCCCGATGAACCGGATGACCCGGTGGCGCCGGTAGACGACGAGGGGCTGCCCGGAGTCGTCGACGACATGCCGCCGGCTTTTCCCGAGGAGCTGCTGGTGCTGGGCGAACTCGATGAGGAAGTCGAACCGCCCGGCTTGCGATCGCACGCGCTGATGCTCAGCGCAGTGACGACGGCGAGGGGGATAATCCATGCTTTCATGATGGCTCCTGTTGCGGTTGTGGAGACTCCAAAATGGATTCGCAGAAGCTATCCTTCCGTGCGCTAATTCACACTATGTGGGCCTGCGCGCGACGGCCTTGAGGAGGCAGGATGATTTCCAGCAGGATGCTATTGGTTGCCCTATTGACGCTGGCAGCGGGCGGCGTGTGGGCGCAATGGCCGGCCAAGCCGATCGCGCTCGTGGTCGGGAGTGCGCCCGGCAGCGCGCCGGACGTCTACGCACGGGCGATTACCGAGGCGATGTCGAAGCTGCTGGGGCAGACCGTGATCGTCGACAACCGCACCGGCGCCAACGGAAATATCGCCGCCGAGTGGGTGGCGCGCGCGCCGGCCGACGGCTATGCGCTGTGGGTGCCCGCGCAATCGCAACTCGAGATCAACCCGAGCGCTTACGCGGACCTGCGCTGGAAGCCGGCGGATTTCACGGCGGTCATCAAGGGTGTCGAGGCGCCGAACGTGCTGGTCACGCATCCGAGCGTGCCCGCGAAGACGCTCAACGAGCTCGTGGCGTGGGTCAAGGCGAACCCGGGCAAAGTGTCGTTCGCCTCATTCAGCCCGGGCACGATCTCCCACTTTCTTGGCCACCAGATGAACGAGCGCTTCGGTCTCGACATGGCGCACATCACGTTCAAGGGCTCGGGCCCGCAAGTGCAGAGCCTACTCGGCGGTCATGTGCAACTCGGGTTTTCTCAGATCCAGACGGGGCTCCCGCATATCGTAAGCGGGAAGCTGCACGGCATTGCGGTTACGGGTGCCCAGCGGTGGCGCCAGTTGCCGGCCGTGCCGACCTTTGCCGAGCTGGGCTACCCCGATTTCACGGCCAGCACGTGGTTCGGGCTGGTCGCGCGGACCGGGACACCGCCCGAAATCCTCCATCGCCTGATCGAGGTTTCGAAAGCCTCGCATGCAGATCCGGTGGTGAAAGAGCGACTCGAGCAGATGGGCTTCGATATCTCCGGCCAGAGCGGCGCGGAGTTCGCCGCCAGCGCAAAGGCCGGCGAGGAGCGTTGGGCGAAGGTCGTTAAGGCGACCGGGTTCAGGGCTTCGAACTAAGGGGCGGCACGCCGGGGCGCGCAGGCTCTGCGTTCGGCGCGCCTTCCTCAGCCTCAAGCGCGTCGTCGTACTCACCATCGATGGGTTGCTTGCCTTCCTGCCCGACGGAAGGCCGCGCCTGCTGGCGCGGCTCGTGCGGGAGCTGCTGGCGCGACTGCTGCGGCCGGTCCTGCTCCTTGCTGCTTTCGGGTTTATTAGCCATGGACAGATTGTGCAAGGGCCGGTTGCATGCGTCAGTCGGCGTTTCGGGAGGCCCGGGTAGGCGGTCACCGACTCAAACGAGCGGCTTGAGGCCTTCCATGACGGTCGGCAGGAGCTCGCTGACCGTCGGGTGGATGCGCACATGGCGCTGGAACTCGGAATATGGCGTCTGCGCGTAAACCGCATCGATCAGGGAATGCACCGCTTCGTCTGCGCCGGTGCCGAGGAGGGCGGCGCCGAGGATGCGGTTCGAGCCTTCCTCGACGTGAATCTTGAGGAAGCCTTGCGTTTCGCCCTTTTCGACCGCCCGCGCAACGCGGGCCATCGCCCTTTTGCCTACCTTCGCGTTAAGCCCGGCTTTGCGGATCTCTGCCTCCCCCAGGCCGACGCGCCCTAGTGGCGGGTCAGTGAAGAGCGCATACACCGGGATGCGGTCCGTGTGCTTGCGCTCCGCGTTGGACAACAGGTTGTCGGCCACGATTTCGTAATCGTTGTAGGCGGTGTGCGTGAAGGCGCCCTTGCCGTTGCAGTCCCCGAGCGCCCAAACCTGTGGGTTAGTCGTCTGCAGGCGCTCGTCCACCTCGATGTAGCCGCGCTTGTCCACCGCGATACCCGCAGCCGCGAGCCCCAGGTCGTCGGTGTTCGGCGCGCGCCCGACCGCGATCAGCAGGTGCGTGCCCGGTTCGCGCCCCGGGTCTCCGCTGCACTCGAGACCGACCGAAAAGCCCTTGCTTTCCTTCTTTACGCTCAGGCATTTTGCATTCAGGCGAAGCGCGATGCCCTCGGCGCTTAGAAGGTCCTGGATTGCAAGCGACACATCCTCATCCTCGCGGCTGACGAGTCGCGGCCCCATTTCCACGACCGACACGCGACTGCCGAACCGGCGAAACATTTGCGCGAACTCGAGCCCGACGTAGCTGCCACCGACGATCACCAGGTGGTCCGGGATGAAGTCCACGTCCATGATCGTTTCGTTGGTCAGGTAAGGCACCGTGTCGAGACCGGGCATGTCCGGAACGAGGGGGCGTCCGCCGACGTCGATGAAAATCCTGTCCGCCGTGACCTCCTGGTCGTTGACCTTGACGGTGTCCTTGCCGGTGAAGCGAGCATGGCCGCGAAAGACCGTTGTGCGCTCGAGGCCGCTCATCCATTTCTCGACGCCCTCGCTCGAGGTGCGGACGATCTGGTCCTTGCGCGCCTTGACGCGCGGCATGTCGATGCGCGGACTCCCCTTCAGCAGCACGCCGTACTCTCCGGCACGCCGCGCGAGGTGGGCGGCATAAGCGCTCGCGACCATCGCCTTGGTCGGCGTGCAGCCGTTGTTTACGCACGTGCCGCCGAATTTCCCCCGCTCGATGACGGCGACAGTCATGCCCGCGCCCGAGAGTCTCGCAGCGAGCGCGGGACCCGCCTGGCCTGTGCCGATGATCAGAGCGTCGAAGCGTGTTGCCATGACGCTCGATGCTACCTCAGCCGCCCTTGACGCAGATCATCTGCTTTCAGCGTATGGGGAGAAGGACGCGGGCGATGTTGCGCCGCCTCCTGTTCGGAACCCCGGAGAACAAGGCTGAGTACCGGGGGATTTCCTATTTCGTGTGGGAGAACGAGCGGCTGGGAAGGATCCGGCTGGTGTCAAAGCCCGGACACCCTTTATGATTCTCCAATGAGCAACCCGAACCCTTCGTCCGCAGCAAGGCTCTACGAGATCGCACGCCGCGCCATGCAGGAGCGCGGCCTGCAGCCGGACTTTTCCGCCGCTGCGCTCGATGAAGTAAAGAAGCTCGGCGACGTCCCACCGACGGATCCCGCCCGCGACCTGCGCCAGCTGCCCTGGGCGTCGATCGACAACGACGACTCGAAGGACCTCGACCAGCTTACCGTCGCCGGCGAGACGAAGGACGGCGCGACGAAGATCCTGGTCGCAATCGCTGATGTGGACGCCAAGGTGCCCAAGGGCTCGGCGCTCGATGAGCACGCCGCAGCCAACACGACTTCCGTCTACACGGCCGCGGCGGTTTTTCCCATGCTGCCGCTCAGGCTCTCGACCGACCTGACTTCGCTCAATCAGGACGCCGACCGCCTTGCGGTCGTGATCGAATTTTCGGTGAGCGCAGAAGGGGAGGTCTCGGCGCCCGCCCTTTATCGCGCCCTGGTCCGCAACCACGCAAAGCTCGCGTACAACAGCGTTGCGGCCTGGCTGGAGGGGACCGGCGCCTCGCCTGCGCAAATCGCGTCGGTGCCCGGGCTCGACGAGCAGCTTCGAACCCAGTGTCGGGTCGCCCAGTCGATGAAGGGCCTGAGGCATCTGCATGGGGCCCTGACGTTGCAGACGACCGAGGCGCGGCCGGTGTTCGACGGTGAAGCGCTCGTCGACCTGCGGGTCGAGGAAACGAATTGCGCGAAAGAGCTCATCGAGGAATTCATGGTGGCCGCTAACGGCGTCACGGCCGGCTATCTCAACCAAACGGGCACGCCGTCCATGCGGCGCGTGCTGCGCTCGCCGGAGCGGTGGGAGCGAATCGTCGCGCTCGCAGGCGAGTTCGGGGAGAAACTGCCCGCCAGTCCTGACGGCACTGCCCTCGAGGGCTTCCTTATCAAGCGCAGGGCCGCAGACCCGGCCGGGTTTCCGGACCTTTCGCTTCGCGTGATCAAGCTGCTGGGGAGCGGGGAGTACGTCGTCGAGACGCCCGGCAAGGCAGCCGAGGGGCACTTCGGATTGGCAGTGGGGCACTACACGCACTCGACGGCCCCGAACCGGCGGTTTCCCGACCTTGTAACTCAGCGGTTGTTGAAGGCTGCGCTGGCCGGCGCCGCGCTCCCATATAGCGAGGTGCAGCTCGAAGAACTCGCGCGCCACTGCACCGAGCAGGAAAACAACGCCGCAAAAGTCGAACGCCAGGTGCGGAAGTCTGCGGCCGCCATGCTGCTCGCTAAGCGGGTGGGCGAGCGGTTCGATGCGATCGTGACCGGCGTCTCGTCCAAGGGAACGTGGGTGCGAACGAGCCATCCTGCGGCCGAGGGCAGGCTGGTGAAGCGCTTCGAGGGGGCGGGCGTCGGCGACAGCATCCGGGTGGGACTGATCCATACCGATGTCGAGCGGGGGTTTGTCGACTTCACGCGAGTAAGCTAGATAGAAGGCCCGCTCGTGTTCGCGTCATCGACACATCCCGCTAACGTGTCGATATTATTGAAAATAATCGACATATTCTGTTGACAATGTCGATGGCATCGACATACAGTCCCTCTCATGTCGAAGAAATCGCCAAAAATCAACATGAGAGTGAAGGGCTGGCAGCCCGACCGGCCGTACAACACGATGCCTCCGTTGCCGCCGGCGGCCGACGTGGAGACCCGGGCAGTGCTGCGCGCCTGCATCTCCGCCCGCGCGGCGCTGGCCGAACTGAAGCAGGCCGCGGAGCTGATCCCCAACCAGGCAATGCTCATCAACACCCTGCCGCTGCTCGAAGCGCGCGCCAGTTCCGAAATCGAGAATATCGTCACGACCACGGACGAACTGTTCCGCCACGTGGGCAACGAGGCGCAGGCCAACCCGGCTACCAAGGAGGCCTTGCGCTACAGCCGGGCGCTGTTCGAGGGCTTCGAGGCGCTAAAGCGGAGACCGCTCAGCACCCGTACTGCAGAACAGGTGTGTACGACGATCAAGGGCGTCGAGATGTCGGTCCGCCGCACGCCGGGCACGACACTGAGCAACGACCGTACGGGCGCAACCATCTACACCCCCCCCGAGGGCGAAACCCTGCTGCGCGACCTCCTGGCCAACTGGGAGCACTACCTGCACAACGAAACGGAACTCGATCCGCTGATCCGCATGGCGGTCGGCCACTACCAGTTCGAAGCCATCCATCCGTTTACCGACGGCAACGGCCGCACGGGTCGTGTGCTGAACAGCCTGTTCCTGATCCAGGAGGGTCTGCTGACCCTGCCCATCCTGTACCTGAGCCGCTACATCATCAACCACAAGGCAGACTACTACCGCCTGTTGCAGCAAGTCACGCGCGAGCAGGATTGGGAGTCCTGGCTGTTGTACATCCTCAAGGGCGTCGAGCAGACAGCTAACTGGACCACTGGGAAGATTGCGGCCATTCGCACCTTGTCGGACCAGACCGCCGCGCACGTGCGAGCCCGCCTGCCGAAGGTGTACAGCCATGAACTGGTGAGCCTGTTGTTCGAACTGCCGTATTGCCGCATCGGCAGCCTCACCGAACGGGGCATCGCCAAGCGCCAGACGGCGTCGCTCTATCTCAAGCAACTGGTCGACATCAGCGTGCTGAAAGAACAGGAGGCGGGCAAGGAAAAGCTCTTCATTCACCCGAAGCTGATGCAGTTGCTGACCCGCGACGACAACCAAGTCACTGCGTACCGTTCGTAGTTCGGAATAACAAAATTCAAAGAACGGCGCCGCACGGCGACGGCGCAGGAAAATAACCCGCAGAGGGACACGTCATGTGGCACGCGAATCAATTGATCTTCCACGGTGTCGTAATCCTTCTCGTCGGTTTCGTCTGCGGTGCGCCACTTGGCAGCGCAGTGGTTCGCGGAAAGGAGGAATCAGTACGGGCGTGGCGCGTCGCGCACTCGAGCCTGATCATGGGTGGCGTACTGTTGCTCGCAATTGCCGGCGTCGTATCGCATCTTCGGCTGAGCCCATTCTGGTTGACGTTTCTTGTCTGGGCTTTCGCGGCGTCGACTTACCTGTTCGCGGTCGTACTCCCTCTGGCGGCACGGTACGGCCACAGAGGGCTTACTTCCGAGCTGCCGCATTTAAATCGCGTCATCTACGTGGGTAACATTGTTGGTGCGATAGGCCTGCTCATCGGATTACTCATCTTTCTTTGGGGTGCGTATGGCGCGCTTTAGCAGCGTTCCTTCGCTAGCAATCGTCATCTGATGAACGAGTTTTTCTTCTCCGCCTTGTCGTTCGGCCTTGCCGCGGGCATCAAGCCCGGGCCGCTAGGCATCTTCGTGATCCAGCAAACTTTGTCGAGAGGGCTGCCGGCCGGTGTTCGCGCGAGCCTGGCCCCACTTGTGACGGATGGTCCGATCATCCTCGTCGCGCTGTGGCTTCTGTCGAATTTCAAGAGCGTCGACCTGCTTGCCGCGGGCATGAGCCTCCTTGGCGGCATCTACCTGCTATGGCTCGCGTCGAAGATGTTTCGCGTCCGCGAGATTTCATTGTCGGCAAAGCTGCGGTCCGAAAGCTCGCTGGCAACCGCCGTCAAACTGAATTTCGTCAACCCTGGCCCCTACTTCTTCTGGTTTACCGTCGGTGGGAGCTACATCATTCGGGGCACCGCCATCGAGAGTGCCGTCTTCGTCGTGACGGCCATCGGGGCGCTGATAGCCTCGAAAGTCGCCATGGCCGTCATTGCCTCGAGATTCCTGCCAGCCCTCGAGAGCCGCGGCTACCTTATTGCAATGAAGATCCTAGCTGCAACGATGGCCGGTTTCGGCCTGCTTTCGATCATAAGGGCCGGTGAATTGGCTCTGATCGCAAAATGAGCTTCTCCTATGTGGATGCGTTCGTCATGTTCAAGAACTTGTCGGACGGGTAGAGGGACGGCCACTATGGAACCGTTTTTTGTCGCCTACATGGGCACTTGGATCCTCGCGTGCGCAGTTGCGATAGCGACATTCGCACGCAACCGTTCCGAGTACTCCTTCACGCGGCCGGAGTACCGGCGCTTCCTGTTCGTCCCTTGGAAGCTCACGACGTTTGCAGTCGCCACGTTGGGCATCACCGTAATCGCGCCCTACACGGGTGACCCGACCTGGGACTACTTCGATGCGCTGTTCATGGCGGTGTTCACTTTCCTCGGTGCTCCGTGGGCAGTTGGGGCGATGTACCTTGTGATCAGGAAGAAGCTTCGTGCCGCCCAGTTTTTCGTCGCCCTGTGCCTGATGATGTTTTCAGCGAGTTGGTCGTATGACTTGTACCTCGTGCTTCGCGACGGCAGCTATCCGGAAACATGGTTTGCGAACATTTTCGCGTCCGGGGTTTTGTACGTCTCGGCTGGCCTGATGTGGAACCTCGACGTGAGACCCGGCCGCGGGGTGATCTTTTCGTTCATGGAGCCCGACTGGCCGGGTGTCGCGCCGTCGAAGAGTTTCGCCAAGCTTTTCTGGTATGCGTTCCCGTTCATGCTGATCGTTACCATTGCAATCCTGTCTTTCGTCGTGCCAAATCCTTTCGCGTGAAGGGGAAGCAATGTTCATAGGACATTTCGGCGTGGGCTTCGGCGCGAAAGCCGTCGCCCAAAAAACCTCCCTTGGCACGCTCTTTCTTGCCGCGCAATTCATCGACCTGCTCTGGCCTACGCTGCTGCTCCTGAGCCTGGAGGAGGTGCGCATCGCGCCAGGGATCACCAAAGTTACGCCGCTCGATTTCGTCCATTACCCGATCTCGCACAGCCTGCTCGCGGTGATCGGCTGGGCGATGCTGTTCGTCGGCGCTTACCAGGTGCTTCGCCATTACCAGCGCGGAGCGATGGTCGTCGGCCTTGCCGTGATCAGCCACTGGGTGCTCGACTTCGTCACGCACCGGCCTGATCTGCTGCTCTACCCCGGCGCGTCGGAGCGCTATGGCTTGAATCTATGGTCCTCGTTGCCGGCGACGATCGCAGTCGAACTTGCGCTGTTCATTGCCGGGCTCTGGCTCTATGTGCGGTCGACGAAACCGATCGATGCGACCGGCCGCTGGGCACTTTGGGGACTGGCAGCTTTCCTGCTCGTCATTTACGCCGGAAACCTGTTCGGCGATCCGCCGCCGAGCGTGACGGCGCTGGCTTGGGTATGCGAAGCGCAATGGCTGCTGGTTGTGTGGGGCTACTGGGTCGACAATCATCGGGAGAGCAGGAGCGCACCATGACCCACTCCGGGCAAATGAGCTAGGTTCGCCTTAGCGTCGCCCGTTCAAGCGCCGCAGCTCCGCCTTCGCCCCCGGCATCCAGACCCGCACCATCATCGGCACAAGCTCCTCGAGCGAGCCGTGCACATCCATGCCGAAAATGAATTTCCGCGTATGAGGGAACGCGATCGCGGCGTGCACGACCATCGCCACCTCCAGTTCCTTGCCGGTTGGCGTCTTCTTGGGGGGCAGTCCCGCATCGTGGCGAAGCTCCTGGATCATCGGTCCGAGGATGCGTTTGGCGAGGGTTGCGCTGAAGTTGCCTGAGGCATGCAGCCCCATGAGGCCGGCGCGCGTCCAGAGCCGCGCGTTCAGGCGATCGATGTTGCCGCGGTACTCGGTGAAGAAGCGGGAGAGACGTTTCTCGAGCGGGATCTTCCGGTCGACCAGAAGCGCCTCCCACTCCGGTTTCCAGCGCGCTTCGAACAACCGCTTGAAGACGCGGTCGATCAGCGCATTGCGGCTCGGGACAGCGCGCTTCATCGCGGCCGGCGTCACTCGCGCAGCGAGGGCAATGCGTGAGAGCGGCACATCGAGCCCGTCCTCCGCGTAAAGTCGCCACGCCGCATCCACGATGCGGGCTTCCACCGGGTCTTTTCCTTTTATCATCGCTGTCTCTGTCGGATCATTGGAATCGGTATGCGCCGCATTGTCCTCGCCTTTGCCCTGTTAGCGCAGGTCCTGTTCGCAGTGCGGGCCGACGCGCAAGGCTATCCCGCGAAGCCCGTTCGCCTGATCGTTCCTTGGGCGGCGGGCGGCACCACGGACATCCTCGGCCGCATCCTCGGCCAGAAAATGGCGGAGAAGTGGGGCCAGCCGGTGCTGGTCGAGAACCGCGGCGGCGCAGCCGGCAACATCGGGACCGAAGCGGTCGTGCGCGCGCCCGCCGACGGCTACGCGCTGCTTCTCGGCACGATGAGCACGCATGCGATGAACCAGTTCCTCTATGGCGGGATGACTTTCGACCCGGTAAAGGACGTGGCGCCGATCTCCTTGGTTGCGAACGTGGCCACGGTGCTGGTGGTGCACCCGTCGTTGCCCGTCAACAGCGTCAACGACCTCGTGGCGCTCGCGCGGTCGAAACCCGGCCAGCTCAACTTCGCCTCGGGTGGCGTGGCGAGCTTCAACCAGCTTTGCGCGGAGCTCCTCAAGATGACGGCGAAGATCGACATCGTTCACGTGCCTTACAAAGGCGGCGGGCCGGCCGTGGCCGATCTCGTGGGTGGCAAAGTGGACCTGCTCTTCACCGGCGCGCCGGTCACGATGTCGCACATCAAGGCCGGGCGCCTCAAGCTGCTTGCGGTGACGGACACGAGGCGCTCGGCGGCCTTGCCCGACACGCCGACCATCGGCGAGTCGCTGCCCGGGTTCGAGTTCAATAACTGGTACGGGCTCCTTGCGCCTGCGGGCACGCCGCGGCCGATCGTCGAGTTCCTGAACGCAGAGGTGCATCGCGTCCTGGCGCTGCCCGACGTGCGCGAGAAATTCTCCGGCCTCGGCGCCGACCCGACCCCGAGCACGCCGGAGGCTTTCAGGGCGGCGATGGCTTCGGATGCGGAGAAGTGGGGGAAGGTCATCAGGCAGGCTGGTGTCCGGGCGGATTGACGAGAGTGGAAAACTTCGCGTCCACCTCGAAAGACTGGCCTCGACGTCGGCTTCGAGAACCTTGCACGACACTTGCAGGGCAAGCGACCCAGGAACGTCGTGAAACCAGCGAGGGGTTACTGATGTAGATTACCCCCTCCAACCAACACTCGGGGAGGAGTGACATGGGATCCAACGCGGACCAAAAACCAAAATTCTCGTTCAAGCGCCGGCAACTCGTGACCGGCCTCGCGGCTGCATTCGCAGCAAGCCCTTTCGGCGCAGCCCACGCGGCCATGGGACCGAACGACAAGTTCGATCTCGTCATCAAGGGCGGCGAGGTCATCGACCCGAGCCAGAACCTGAGGGGCAAGCGCGACATCGGCATGCGCTTTGGCAAGATCGAGGCGATCGAGGCCGACATTCCGGCAGCGCGCGCCAATCGCGTGATGAACGCTGCAGGGCGGCTTGTGGTTCCCGGCCTCATCGATCTGCATTCGCACGTGTTTACGACCGGAATCGGCATCCCGGCCGACGAACTCATCACCTACCAGGGCACGACCACCGCGATCTCAGCGGGGGACGCGGGCGCGAGCACTTTCGCCACGTACCGCCGCTACATGGCCGCGCAATCGCGCACGCGCATCTACGCCTTCGTGCACATCGCGAACATCGGCCTGTCGGCCTTCCCGGTAGGCGAGCTCTTCAACATCGACTTCGCGCAGACGGACGCCGCGGCCAAGGCGCTCGCCGACAACGCCGACATGGCGATCGGCATCAAGGTGCGCATGTCGCAGAACGTCATCGCCAAGCACGGCCTGGAGCCGCTGAAGCGCGCGATCCGCGCTTGCGAGATCGCGGGCACCGGCGGCAAGGTGATGTGCCACATCGGCGGCGTCGAGTCGGTGGCGCTCATGAGCCAGATCCTCGAGACGCTGCGCCCGGGTGACATCCTGACGCACTGCTACTCGGGTGCGCCGAACGACGACGGCAAGTTCACGAACATCGTGCAGGACGGAAAGGTGCTGCCCGCGGCGCTGGACGCGAAGAAGCGCGGCGTGATCTTCGACGTAGGCCACGGCGGCGGCAGCTTCGACTATACGGTGGCCGAAGTGGCGATCGCGCAGGGCTGCACGCCGGACACGATCTCATCCGACATCCACGTGTTCTCCGGTAACTCGGCCGGGCAGCCTTACCTCACTAACGTCATGAGCAAGTTCCTGAACATGGGATTCTCGCTCGAGCAGGTGATCACGATGGCGACGGCCACACCGGCGAAGATCATCAACCGGCTGCCGAAGCACGGCACGCTGCAGATCGGTGCGCCGGCGGATGCGACGCTGCTGGAACTCGTCAACGGGCCGGTGGAGTTCGTTGACACGAGGAACAACAAGCGCGCAGGCAACGCCTTCATACGCCCGACGAATACGGTGGTGGCCGGCGTGGCGTTCGGGCAGCCTTACCAGTCGCCCTTCTCGTCGCGGTAACTGTACCGGTACACGAATTGGCCTGAGAGACAATAAATGCGCGGTTCTTCAAAACGAAATCTCGAAGAATCGCGCTTTTTCAGCCGGTGATCGAGCCCCGGTCGATCACCACCACCCGGTCGACGATGCGTTCGGAATGCTGGAGGTCCGATTCCGAGAGGATCACCGACATGCCTTCGCGCTTGAGGCCGGCCACGACCTCGACCAGGCGCTGGGCGAGGGCGGGCGCCACGCCTTCGAAGGGCTCGTCGAGCAGCAGCAGCTTGGTGCCGCACATGAGCGCTCGGCCAAGTGCGGCGAGCTTCTGCTGGCCGCCGGAGAGTTGCAAGCCCTTGCGCGGACCGAATTCCCTCAATTCAGGGATCATCGTGTAGACCTTCTCCAGGCGCTGCCCGAAATCCTTCACACCGAGTGCCCAGGCGGGCACCAGGACGTTCTCTTCCACGGTCAGGTCCGGGATCAGGCGGCGGTCCTCGGGCATGTAGCCGATGCCGAGGCTCGTGCGCGAGTGAGTCGGCATCGAGACGAGGTCGGCGCCGTCGAAGGAGATCGTGCCCTTCGATACGCCGAGAAGGCCCATCACACTTTTCATGAGCGTCGTCTTCCCGGCGCCATTCCGGCCGATCAGGCCGACCATCGACCCGGTCTGCAGCTCAAGCGACACCCCGCGCAGGATCTGCACCGAGTGGATGGCCACATCGAGGTTGGCGACCTTAAGCACGCGCGCCACCTGTATCCGGCTTGTGGAGGGCGCCGCCGACGACGTAGCGCTTGACCTCCGGATCCTCGAGGACCGCGCCCGGCACGCCGTCGGCAATGATGCGGCCGTCATAGAACGCCATGACGCGCCCCGCGAACCGGCTCACCACCTCCATGTCGTGCTCGACGAAGAGCACGGTGGCGCCCTCGGCTTTCACCGCCTCCATGACCATGGACATGATCCCGAACTTCTCCGAGGCCGAAACCCCGCTCGTCGGCTCATCCAGCAGCAGGATCTTCGGCTTCGCCACCATCGTGAGCGCGATGTCGAGGAGCTTGCGCACCCCGCCAGGCAGGACCTGCGCGTTGCGGTCGCGATACTCGGAAAGCCCGAAGCGCTCGAGGATGCGCTCGGCCACCTCGCCGGCGGGCGCGTGGTGGCCGGGCACGAGCGGCTCGCCGCTCGAGAAAAACCCGCCGAGGCCGGCATTGCCGAGCACTACGCCCAGCCCCATCAGCATGTGCTCGAACACGGTGAGCGAGCTGTAGAGCTGCGGGATCTGGAAGGAGCGGCAGATGCCCAGCCGCGTAATGTCGCGCGGGGCGAGCTTGGTGATGTCGTTGCCGCCGAAATGGATACTGCCGCTGTCGGGCTTGAGGTAGCCGGTGATCATGTTGATGAAGGTGGTCTTGCCCGCGCCGTTGGTGCCGATGAGGCCGACGACCGAGTCCGCCTCGATGGCCGCGTTGACGCAGTTGGCCGCCGTCACCGCGCCGAAGCGCTTTTCGAGGTTCCTTGCATCGAGGATCACGGCCATGGTCAGGCGGCCCCGCGATGCTTACTACGGCGCTTGAAGAGCGACCACAGCCCCTCGGGCAGGAAGACGATCACGACCAGCAGCGAGATCCCGAGCAGCATCTGCCAGGTATTCGGCGACAAGTCGAAGGCGATCGTGTGGATCGTGCCGAATATGATCGCGCCGAGGAAAGGGGCGACCACGCTGCGCGTCCCCGCAAGGATCGTGATGAAGATGAACTCCCCGGAAGTCGTCCAGTAAGCCATGTCCGGGTCGATGTGCCCGACGGTGGTGGCGGCCAGTGCGCCGCCGATACCGGCCAGAGCGGCCGCAATCCCATAGAGCACATGGATTGCCTTGTTCACCGAGGCGCCCATGTACTCCACGCGGATCTCGTTGTCCTTGATCGCCGGCCCGAGCTGGCCGAGCGGCGTGCGCAAATACCGGTCGACCAGCAGCGTGGCGACGAAGGCAACGACGCAGCCGGCCACCATCACGCTGTAGCGCACCCA
Organism: Pseudomonadota bacterium; assembly: GCA_025352885.1. Taxonomy (GTDB): domain Bacteria; phylum Pseudomonadota; class Gammaproteobacteria; order Burkholderiales; family SG8-39; genus SZAS-79. The sequence continues at coordinate 33,764 of JANXRZ010000042.1, forward strand.
TTCCGGCCCCGGACGGCGCCCGAACAGCGTCGTTGGCAGGATGTTGATGCCGTCCGTCGACCCCAATCCCTCGTTCTTGACCAGCACGCCGTACAGGATCATCGAAAGCGCCAGGCTCAAGAGGCCGAAGAAGATGCCGCGGTAGCGCGCGAGCAGGAAGCCGAGAATCCACGCCATCAAGGCAGCGCAAGCGCCGCCTGCGAGCATCTGCACGATCATGTCGGCGATGCCGAGCGAGCGTCCCAGCATGCCGGCCGTGTAGGCGCCGACGCAGTAATAAAGGGCTTGGCCGAAGGACACGAGGCCCGCGCGCAGCAGCAGCATTAGTCCCAGCGCAACCAGCCCTTTTGCGATTGCAATAGTGAGCAGGAACATGGCCCACTGCGGCAGGACCGGCCCGGCAACCACGAGCGCGAGCAGCACGATGCCGAGGATGCGAAGCGTGCGGTCGTGCCTCAAATCTTCCTCGGCTCAGCGAGGCTGAAAAGCCCACGCGGGCGCACAGCCAGCACGAGCGCCATCACAAAGTAAATGACGAAGAGCTCCACCGCGGGCGCGTAGTGGATGGCGGCCGAGCGCACAAGCCCGACGATGACGGCGCCGAGCGCAGCGCCCGGGAGGCTGCCGAGCCCGCCGATCACCACCACGGCAAAAGAAAGCACCACGATCTCGACGCCAAGACCGGGTACCACCGACACCGTAGGGGCCGTGAATGCGCCACCGATCGCGGCGAGCAGTGAGCCGAACGTGAAGGTGACGAGGTAAAAGCGGTCGACGTTGATACCCATCGCACGGCTCACCTCCGGATCGTGAATCACCGTGAGGAGCAGCTTGCCTACGCGCGTGTGATGCAGCAAGAGCGTAAGCCCCACGCCTGAGACGATCGCGATGAACACGAGGATCAGGTTGTAGGTCGGGTAGGACAGGCCGGCGACATCGAAGCTGCCGAGCAAGCCGTAGGGTTCCGCGATGAAGTAAGGGTCGACGCCCCAGATGAGCTTGATCGTGTCCTCCAGGATCAGGAAGAGCGCATAGGTGATCAGCAGGATGACCACCTCGTCCTTCGCGTACATGAAGCGCAGGATGCCGCGCTCGATCAGCGGGGCGAACACGAGTGTCACGAGGATCGCCGCCACCAGCAGCACCGCGTACGAAAGCATCGGCGGGTAGCCCTTGGAGAGCCATGCTCCCGTGAGCGAAGCGGCCGCATACGCGCCGAGCGCATAGAAGCTCCCGTGCGTGATGTTGACGATCTTCATCACGCCATAGATCAGCGTGAGCCCGACCGCGGCCACGAACAGCCAGGCCGAGTAGATGATGCCGTCTGCGATTACGGCTGGAATCTGGTCCAGGAAGAGTCCGGTGTAAAAACGGCCGCCCGGGTCGGGCAGCCGTTATCCACGCTGGATGAGGCTAGCGCTTGAAGCCGCCGGCGATCCACTCGCCGCTCTTCACGCCTTCTGGCGGGTTCACTTTCTCGGCGGGGTAGCGCTTGACGTTCGTGACCGTCATTTTGCCGCCCACGACCTTGGACATGCCGTACACGGTCTCCATGATCGCCTGGTGGCCCTTGCCGTTGGACATGCGCACCGTGCCGCCGGGACCTTCGAAAGTGAGGTTCTCGAGGGCTGTTGCCACCTGCTCGTTGGTCGGGCGCTTGCCGCCGTTCGCGGCCTGCGCTTTTTCCCAAGCGGCCTTGACGCCGAGGATGGCCTGCGCCATCTGGAAGGAGGCGTAGTTCGGCGGCACCTGGTAGCGGTCCTGGAACTCCTTGAGGAACCAGGTACTGAGCTCGTTCTTGGGCGCATACGGGCCGAACGGTCCGCGGGCGCCGATCACCGTGCCATCGGGAATCTGCGCGGCCAGCTTGTACATTGCAGTCTCACCCGTGGTCAGGATGCCGGTGCTTTTCTTGAACAGGCCGCGCGGCGCCGCCTGCAGGAGCAGCGCTTCGAGGTCGCCGTCATAGAAGCTCGAGTGGATCACGTCCGCATTTGCGCCGAGCAGCGTGGAGATCTCGGTGTTGAACTGGCCGGCGAAGAGCTTGGGCATCTGGGACGTCTTGATCTGCACGCCGGGCACCAGCTGCTTCATCGCGGCCTCGAAATCGGACCAGGAATCCTGGCCCCAGGCGTAATTTTGATTGATGCCCGCGATCGACTTCAGCTTGGGCTTCGCGTCCTTGATGTAGAGCGCGGCGCCGACGCTGTCCATGGTCGCGGTCGGCGAAGTGCGGAACACATACTTGTAGCTGCCGTCCTCGAAGATGCGCGGCGTGCCGCAGTCGAAGAAGTTCGTGAGCTTCTTCAGCTCCTCGGCCACGGGCGCGATCGCCAGGCAATTGCCGCTCGACACGTAGCCGATTACGACATCAACGTTGCTGCGTTGCACGAGGTTGCGGTACTCCGTGACCTGGGTGGTGGTGCTGCCCGCTTCGTCGATGATCACGGCCTGGATCGGCGCGCCTCCGAAGCCCTTGGTCGAATAGGCGCCGGGACCCTTGCCTTCGTTCAGCCGCTCGATCACCACTTCGGCCGAGTTGCGCGCCGGCACGCCGAAGGGCGAAGCGGCGGGGCCGGAGAGGAAGGTCACCACGCCCACTTTAACGGGCGTCGCGTCCTGAGCGGACACGAGTGCCGGCGTGCCTCCTGCCGCGACGATTGTTGCAAGCATTGCGGCCACTTTATTAAGACGTTGCATTTTGTCTCCTCTGTTTTCAGGTGCCGGCCGCTCGTGCGCTCGAGGAGCGCATCGGCGGGAATTTCTGGGGCGCGAAAATAGTCCTTCAAACGGCGACCGTGGTCAAGCAATGGTCGCGACTGACCCGGCGGCTATACTTCGCGGCATGGAGACAGGATTGCCTGCCGAACAGGCGGACTCACTGGCCGAAGTCACCGAAGAGTGGCTCGCCCGGCTCGAAACGGCGCTCGGGGCAGCGGACGCTTCCGCGCTCGAGAAGCTCTTCCATCCAGACTGTCATTGGCGCGACGTTCTCGCGCTGACCTGGCGCATCCGGACGGTGAGCGGGCGATCCGCGGTCCTCGAGCTATTGCGAGCGCAGGGCAGCGCAACAAAACCAGTGAAGTTCCGGTTGGACGAGCGCCGTACGCCGCCGCGCAGGGTGATGCGCGCAGGCAAGGCAACGATCGAGGCGCTTTTCTCGTTCGAGACAACGCAGGGACGAGGCAGCGGCGTGGTGCGGCTGACGCCAGCAGGCGAAGACGACGGCGAGCGCAAGGCCTGGACCGTTCTTACGTCCCTCGAGGAACTCAAGGGCCACGAAGAAGCGCTCGGGCGCGCGCGGCCGAAAGGCCAATCCTATTCGCGTGATTTTCGCGGACCGAACTGGCTCGATTTGCGCAAGGCCGCGGCCCTCTACACCGATCATGACCCGGAAGTGCTGGTCGTCGGCGGCGGGCACGCGGGCCTTTCGATTGCCGCGCGGCTCTCGCAGCTCAGGGTAGATACGCTGATCGTCGACCGCGGCGAGCGCATTGGCGACAACTGGCGCAAGCGCTATCACGCGCTCACGCTGCACAACCAGGTCCAGGTCAACCACCTGCCTTACATGCCTTTCCCGCCGAGTTGGCCGGCCTATATTCCCAAGGACAAGCTCGCGGGATGGTTCGAGGCCTATGTCGAGAGCATGGAGCTCAACTACTGGACGGGCACCGAATTCGAAGGCGGCTCGTATGACGAGAAGTCGGGACGCTGGAACGTCAGCTTGCGTAAGGTCGATGGCACAAAGCGCACGCTGCATCCGCGTCACGTCGTCCTTGCCACCGGCGTAAGCGGGATTCCGAATCGGCCGGACATGCCCGGCCTCGAGAGATTCAAGGGGCCCGTCCTGCATTCGAGCCAGTACGAGGATGGCGGGCCGTGGGCGGGCAAGAGTGCGCTCGTCGTCGGCACCGGCAACAGCGGCCATGACATCGCGCAGGACCTGTACTCGGCGGGTGCAAGAGTGACGCTGGTGCAGCGCAGCCCGACGCTCATCACGAACATCGAGCCGAGCGCCCAGCTTGCTTATGCGCTCTATGACGAAGGCCCGCCGCTCGAGGATTGCGACCTCATCGCCATGTCGCTTCCCTTGAAGCTTGCAAGGGAAAGCCACCGCCTTATGACGGAGCAGGGCCGAAAGCTCGACCGCGAGCTCCTCGAAGGCCTCGAGCGCGTGGGCTTCAAGCTCGATTTCGGCGATGAAGGCACCGGCTGGCAGTTCAAGTACCTTACGCGCGGCGGGGGCTATTACTTCAACGTCGGCTGCTCCGATCTCCTGGTCAAGCGAGAAGTGGGGCTGGTCCAATTTTCCGACATTGCGGAATTCGTGCCGGAGGGCGCGCGCTTGAAATCGGGCGAGGTGCTCAGCGCCGATCTCGTAGTCCTCGCAACCGGCTACAAGGGCCAGGAGTGGCTGGTGCGCAAACTGTTCGGGGAAGCGATGGCGGAGCGTGTCGGGCCGATATGGGGATTCGGCGAAGAGCAGGAATTGCGCAACATGTACATGCGCACGCCGCAGCCCGGCCTGTGGTTCATCGCGGGCAGCCTTGCGCAGTGCCGGATTTTCTCCCGCGCCCTGGCGCTGCAGGTCAAGGCGCTCGAGACCGGGCTGCTCAAGGAGTGAACCGACAGTGAAGACGATCTTCGCGTTAGTCCTTGCCATAGTGGCCGGAAGCGTGTCGGCGCAGCCTGCTTATCCCGAGAAGAGCGTGCGCATCCTCGTTGGGTTCACGCCAGGTGTCGCGCCGGACCTCGCCGCGAGGATGCTCGCCGAAAAGCTTTCGGAAAGCCTCGGTAAACCGGTGGTTGTAGAGAACGTGACCGGTGCCGGCGGCAACAGAAGTGGCCGCGCTTTTTTGAACAGCGCTATAAGTGGAAACTCTGGGTATGAAGTCGGACCGAGAGCGGTCTGGCATTGAGGAGTTTCTGATGATGAAGAAGAAGGCGTCGGGGCGGCGTACTCGCCGTACCCACAATCCGGCGTTCAAGGCGCGAGTGGCTCTGGCTGCTTTTCGCGAAGATCGCACCCTGGCCCAGTTGTGCGAGCAGTTCGAGCTGCATCCCAACCAGATCACCGAGTGGAAGCGACAGTTGCTTGAGCGTGCTGCAGAGGTATTTGACGGCGGGTCCCGGGTAGAACCGGTGAATTTGGCGCCGCTGCACGCCAAGATCGGACAGCTGGCGCTGGAGAATGATTTTTTGGAAGGCGCGCTTACAAAAGCGGGATTGCTGAGCGCAAAGCCATGATTGACCGTGACCACCAGCTTTCCATCACACGCCAAGCCAAGCTGCTGAACATCAGCCGCGGGACGGTGTACTACCTGCCCCAGCCTGTCAGCCCGGCCGACCTGGCGCTGATGCGCAAAATTGACGAACTGCACCTGGAACATCCCTTCATGGGCGCGCGCATGTTGCGCGACCAGCTCAACCGGCAAGGCATTCGTGCCGGGCGGCGTCACATCAGAACGCTCATGCTTCGCATGGGCATCGAAGCCTTGGCGCCGCAGCCCGGCACCAGCAAAGCGACGCCTGGCAACAAGGTCTACCCGTACCTGCTGCGCAAGCTGCCGATCACCCGCGCCAACCAGGTCTGGGCGCTGGACACCACCTACATCCCCATGGCGCGCGGTTTCGTCTATCTCACTGCCGTGGTGGACGTGGCCTCGCGCTGCGTGCTGGCGCACAAGGTGGCGATCACGCTGGAAGCCGTTCACGCCAAGGAGGTCATCGAACAGGCCTTCGCGCGCTACGGAACGCCCGAGATCGTCAACACCGATCAGGGCAGCCAGTTCACCGCCATCGAGTTCACCGACACGGTTCTGGCCAGGGGCTGCAAGCTGTCCATGGACGGGCGTGGTGCCTGGCGCGACAACGTGTTCGTCGAGCGCCTGTGGCGCAGCGTTAAGTACGAGCGGGTGTATCTCAAGGCCTACGAGGGCGTGAGCGCGGCCAGAGCCGACATCGCTGACTACTTGGATTGGTACAACACGCATCGTCCGCATTCGAGTCTGGAGCGGCTTACGCCGCAAGAAAAGTATTTGGCCGTCCTGCCTCAATTGAAACTGGCCGCGTAAGATGAACATACCGGTGCGCCCCGAGTTGCCCACCGCGGCTTTGCGTTCGTCGCAAGCGACGCACGCCGCCGTGGACAACTCTGCACCTTTGCCGATCCGCCCAGAGTCCACTTATAAATCGGGGAAAGTTGTTCAAACAAACGGAGCCACTTCTGTAGATGGATCATCTCGTGAACGATCACGTATTCGGCGGGCGCTGCTGCCTTGGCAGAAATCTATTCGTCAATGCGTGAAGTAAGCAGAAATACCCAAAGCAACACCCACGGCAGAAATTGCGTAAACACCCCACTGCAACCATTTCTTCCGGGTCAGCAGGGCAATTGCGGATAGCGCAATGGCAATCTGCAGAAAAGTGGTGGCCAGGGCGTAGCGATGATGGACATGCAATTCGTGATCGGAACGCTCGTCCTGCGCTTTTGATTCGCTTTCAAATTTCTGGGCTTCTTTGGAAATATCGGCTTTCTCCTTCGCGTACCGCTCTATTTCCGCGGAGAACTTTTGCCGACTATCCTGAGGAACAAGAAGAACCGCCATTTCTGCCAGATTCTGCTTGTTGCTTTTCGCTTGATAAAAATTCCATTGATTGGCGGCTTCAGTCTTTTTGATAGCAGCCTCGTTTTTGTACATCAAAGCGCTGGCCTGGGTCGCGCCCCCTTCGTATGAAAGCACGGCGCCAATCGTCGCAAGTACTGCAGTGGTCAATGCAATGCGCCCGACAAAAGGGTCTTCGGCGCCGCGTTCGGCCGCCTTGTCGATCGTGTCTTCATGCGCTCCGCGGACTTCGAACTCTTCAGACATCGGCTGCCTCCGGATTCATAGCTTCGAGCACGTCCAATGGGTCAGATAACGTGTTTATTTTTCTTTCATTGTGTCGAGGGGCCTCGTCGCCCCGCATCGGCCTTCTCTTCAGCCCTACTTCATGCACCATGGAGTCTGGGACTTTTCTTTTGGCATTGATTTTCCTCCTAAATTGCTAAATGTTGAGCGCGAGGCCGCAGGGAGACTGTGATCTGCCCGTTGTTTTCCAACGTAGCGACATGAATGTTCTCGATCTCCGAGCAGCCGGCCGCTCTGAGGGCGGCACCCAGTTCATGGCGCGTCAGCAGTTCGCGGCGCATGACCTGTTCGTTGAGCACCCCGTTGTGGATAAGCGTGCGTGGTGTTCCCTCAATCCAGGCTTCCAGCTTCTTGCTTTTGAAAGTAACAAAGGCCACGCAATAGTGAAGCGCAATAAGAGTCGTGGCAGAAATTATTCCCCCCAGAATGGTGTTGTCACCGCCATTCATTGCGTTCTGCACGGCATTGCTGAGAACAAGTAACAGTACCAAGTCAAAAGGCGCGAGTTGTCCGGTCTGGCGCTTGCCAGTAGCGCGCAGAATAACAAGCAGAAAAACGTACACGATCACGCCACGAAGGACAAATTCCCACCACGGCAAGCTCAGATTCCACATAGATTCTCCTTTTCAATTCGCGAGGGAAACAGAATAAAGCCAACCAACGTATAGCCCCGCCTGCCGCATGCATATGCAGATGGGGCAATCGAACAATACGTCTTCGTTTCTGTGAATTGGTCCTTAAACACATCTAGCAGTCGTATTTTGCGGCCCGCTCGCCTATGTACGCTATCGCACGGTGAACTGCATACGAAGGTCGACAATCTCCTCCAAAATCTGCGGTCAAAACGTCAAAGAATCGAATCCTACTTTTCTTGCTCAAGTCTTCGATGTCCTCCGATTCATAAAAACGCGAGATGCGGCTGCACTCTTCGGAGTGTGACCGTCGCTGAAGGAGATTCAGATGCAAATCGGGATGATTGGATTGGGTCGCATGGGCGCAAGCTTGGCGCGACGTTTAACGAATGACGGTCACAAGTGTGTCGTCTATGACATGAACCCTGCGGCGGTCGAGAACGCCTCTGGGCCCGATGTAAAAGGCACCGCATCGATCAAAGACCTTGTTTCGAACCTGACCCAACCTCGCGCAGTCTGGGTGATGGTGCCCGCCGCCGTGACCGGTAAGACCATTGAGGAAGTGGCAGCATGTATGGACGCGGGCGACATCATCATCGATGGCGGAAATAGTTACTACCGCGACGATCTCGTTAGAGCAAAAGCGCTCGGACCCAAGGGTATCCACTTCGTCGACTGTGGAACTAGCGGAGGGGTATTCGGACTGGATCGCGGATTCTGCCTGATGATCGGCGGCGAAGAGCAAGTGGTCGGGCACCTGGAGCCGATCTTCAGAAGCATCGCCCCAGGCGTCGGCTCAGGGCGGCGTACGCCAAGCTTGCAAGGGTCGCTCGGCACTGCCGAGCAAGGGTATTTGCATTGTGGGCCAACCGGGGCGGGGCATTTCGTGAAGATGGTCCACAACGGCATCGAATACGGGATCATGGCGGCGTATGCAGAAGGGCTGAATGTTCTTGCAAACGCCAATGCGGGGAAGCACACGCGCGAAGCGGATGCAGAAACGACGCCTTTGCGAGACCCGGAGTGCTACCAGTACGATATGGACGTGCCGGCGATCGCCGAGCTCTGGCGCCGGGGCAGCGTAATCGGGTCATGGCTGCTCGATCTTACTGCGGCAGCGCTCGCCAGCGATCCGGGGCTCAAGGACTTCGCCGGCCGGGTGTCGGATTCAGGCGAGGGACGGTGGACGGTGGAAGCAGCCATAGACACGGCCGTACCCGTCCCGGTTCTGAGCGCGGCGCTCTTCCAGCGATTCAGCTCGCGTGGCAATTCGGATTTCGCCGATCGAGTGTTGTCTGCAATGCGTAAGCAGTTTGGCGGCCACGAAGAAAAAAAATCGGGAAGGGGCTGACGTGAAGGGGCCCAGCGTTTACGGAGGCCGAATCGCGCGATCGGATGCATTGGTGTTGTTTGGAGTGACGGGAGATCTCGCGTACAAGATGATCTTTCCTGCGCTTTATGCAATGGCGAAGCGAAAGCGCCTCAACGTGCCCCTGATTGGCGTTGCCTCATCGCAATGGAGCCTGGCTCAATTGCGAAAGCGCGCCGAGGATGGCATCAGGAAGGCAGGAAAAATCGATGACCAGGCGGCGTTGCGTCACGTGCTCTGGTCGCTTAGCTATGTTTATGGCGACTACAACGACGCGAGCACGTTCGAAGCGCTGAAGAAAGCGCTCGGACAGGCCCGTCGTCCGGCGCACTACCTGGCGATTCCTCCCTCCCTTTTTTCTACCGTCATCAAGGGGCTCGGCGCAGCGGGGCTTGCCGAAGGTGCGCGAGTGATTGTGGAAAAGCCATTTGGGCGCGATCTCGCCTCCGCGCGGGAGCTCAATCGCGTCGCGCGCTCGGTCTTTCCCGAGGATTCGATCTTCCGGATCGATCACTTCCTGGCGAAGGAGGCGATCATGAACATTCTCTATTTTCGGTTTGCCAATTCGTTCCTTGAGCCGATCTGGAATCGAAACTACGTGGCCAGCGTCCAGGTAACGCTCGCAGAGAATTTCGGGGTCAAGGGGCGTGGATCATTTTACGAAACCGCGGGGTGCCTGCGCGATGTCATCCAAAACCATCTTTTTCAAATCGTCGCGCTCCTTGCGATGGAGCCTCCAACCTACCGGGGCTTTGGAGCCGTGCACGGCGAGACGGCGGATATTTTTCAGGCGATGCGGCCCTTGGAAGCAACCGATGTGGTGCGCGGCCAGTACGCAGGCTATCGGCGCGAACCCGGCGTCGCCAAGGATTCGGACGTGGAAACCTATTGCGCCCTTCGCCTGTTTATTGACTCGTGGCGGTGGGCGGGAGTGCCCTGGTACCTTCGCTCGGGGAAATACCTGGCCGAAACCGCAGCCGAGGTCATTGTCCAGCTCAAACCCCCACCCCAACAATTGTTCGCGGACTCGGCTCCCTCCCCCGCACTCACAAATTATTTGCGGTTCCGCATTTCGCCCAATTCGGCAATTGCGCTTGCGGCCCGGGTAAAGCGCATCGGAAAGGAGTTCGTCGGCGACCAGCGGGAGCTTTTTTTAATTGATGAAACGCTGGGAGCGGAATCACCGTATGAGCGGCTGCTTGGTGATGCCATGGCCGGAAGCGGGGCGCTTTTCACGCGAGAGGACGCGGTAGAGGCCGCCTGGAAGGTCGTGGATCCCGTGCTTGCCAAGCATCCTCGCGCCTCAGTTTATCGGCGCGGTAGCTGGGGTCCGAAAGAAGCGAATGCGCTCATTGCTCCAAGTGGCATCTGGCACAACCCATCAGTGCAAACACCATGAAGCGCACCTCGCGAGTTAAATCGAAGATTCTCGTGGTTGACATAGGCGGCTCACACGTCAAATGCAAAATGACTGGGCGCCGAAACCACATCGAATTCGTATCGGGCCCGAAAATGACGCCTGGCGAAATGATGAATGAAATTACCAAGATTACTGTGGGGTGGGGTTTCGATGCTGTGTCGATCGGTTATCCGGGCGTGGTTCGAAAGGGGAAGATCGTGCGAGATCCCTTCAATCTCGCACCAGGCTGGATCGGGTTCGACTTCCCGGCGGCATTTGGCCGCCCCGTGAAAATCATCAATGACGCGGCAATGCAGGCACTGGGCGCCTATAAGGGCCAGAAGATGCTTTTCCTCGGCCTCGGTACGGGCTTGGGTTCGGCTCTTATCGTCGACGGAATGATCGCTGCAATGGAGTTGGGCCATCTTCGTTCGGGGCCAAAACGCACTTATGAAGACCTGGTGAGCGAAAAGGCTCGCCTGCGGCTTGGCAACAAGAAATGGCGGAAAAAAGTGTGGGAGGTGGTGGAAAGGTTCCGCAATGCCCTGCTCCCCGATTACATCGTTCTGGGCGGAGGCAACGTTCGGCACTTGAAACGGTTGCCATCTGATACGCGCCTGGGCGGCAATGCCGATGCGCTCACCGGGGGCTTCAGGCTTTGGGAGGACGGCGTGTGACCGTGCTCTTTTCGGGTGACCTGCGCGGCCCGTCAGAGCCGCTCCCTCATTTCTGGGAACACACGGTCGGAAGCGGTCACGCAACGCTCGCGTTGCGTGCTGACTGGCAGTCCCAGCTAAAGACGGCGCATCGAGAGCTTGGCATGAAGTATGTGCGTTTCCACGGCATCTTGTGTGACGACATGGGCACCCTGATTTGCCAGAGTGACGAATTGATTTATTCCTTTTTCAATGCGGACCAGATTTTCGATTTCCTGCTATCAATCGGAATGAAGCCGTTCGTCGAGTTGAGTTTCATGCCGACCACACTTTCGTCCGGAGATCAGATCGTTTTCCACTATCGCGCGAATGTGACCCCGCCGCGTGATCTCGCGCAATGGGCCGTCCTGATCAGAAAACTGGTGGTGCATTGGGTCGAGCGCTACGGGATCGAAGAGGTACGCCAATGGTTTTTCGAAGTCTGGAACGAGCCAAACTTGACTGCTTTTGGCACTGGCAGCCAAGCCGATTATTTTGAGCTTTATCGCTATACGGTCGAAGCGGTCAAAAATGTCGATAAGCTACTGAAGGTGGGAGGGCCCGCGACCGCTGCGAACGCGTGGGTTGAAGATTTCCTTGCTTTTTGCAAGGCCAGCGATATTCCCGTTGATTTTGTCAGCACTCATCATTACCCGACCGACGCGTTTGGGAAGCCGGGCGATGACACTGAAGCGCAACTCGCGGCGAGTCCTCGAAGCATCTTGCGGGAACAAGTGCGCGAAGTGCGCCGACAGGCAGGCGACCTTCCTGTCTATTACACGGAGTGGTGCACGTCGTCCAATCCGCGCGATGCGATGCATGACGATCCATTTGCCGCCGCATTCATCGTAAAAACCGTGTTGGAGGCAAGAGGTCTTGTGCAAGGCTATAGCTATTGGACATTTTCAGATATTTTTGAGGAGAACTATTTTCCATCCGTCCCTTTTCACGGCGGGTTCGGATTGCAGAACATCCACGGCATTGCCAAGCCCGCCCACCGGGCCTTCCAACTCCTGCATGAACTCGGCCACGAGACGCTGCCTGTCGAGGGCACGCACGATACGGTCGACGCGTGGCTTGTGCGCGGCGAGCGCAAGGCGACGCTCATGCTTACCAATTTCGCGCTTCCGCGTCACGCAATTTCAACTGAACTGGTCTCATTTGCGCTCAATGGGGCGAGCGCCGGATGTAAAGCGAACGTTTGTCGCATCGACCTGAATCACGCGAACGCCAAGCGGCGCTGGGAACAGATGGGAAAGCCGGAATATCTGAGTAGCGCAATGGTCGAGGAGCTCAGAGAGGCATCGATGCTGCGCAAAGAGCCGGTTCCCGTGTCATTTGCGTCGGGGATGCTGAACCTGGAGGTTTCGATGCCACCTCAATCCGTCGCAGCAATTGAACTTTGTACTTAACGGCGGATGGTCGAATTAACGGAGCTTTCTGATACTGCGCTCATCGAGCGGTTGCAGAGAGCGGCATTTTCCTACTTCATGGAATTCGTGAATGAGGCGAACGGTCTTATCGCCGATACTTCGCGCGAGGATTCGCCGTGCAGCATTGCAGTCGTCGGATTTGCCCTGTCATGCTATCCAATTGCAGTAGAAAACGGCTGGCTGTCGAGATGTGACGCG
>JANXRZ010000058.1 GCA_025352885.1 Pseudomonadota bacterium
CCGACCCGGCCGAGCTCAGCCTCTGGGTGCCCCGGTTGGTCGAGCGCCTGCGCGCGCTGCCGCAGCTGAGCGATGTGGTGAGCGACCTCCAGGATGAAGGCCTGCAAGCCTATGTCGAGATCGATCGCGCGACGGCCGGGCGGCTCGGCGTTACGCCGGCGGCAATCGACAACGCGCTTTACAACGCGTTCGGCCAGCGCCTGATCTCGACGATCTTTACGCAGACGAGCCAGTACCGTGTGGTGCTCGAAGTGAAGCCTGAATTCCAGGTGGGCCCGGCGGCGCTCGAAAACGTCTATATCGGCTCGACCACCGGCCAGCAGGTGAAGCTCTCGGCGGTCGCGACCGTCGTGGAAAAGCCCACTTCACTGCTCGTGAATCACCTGGGGCAGTTCCCGGCCTCGACCATCTCCTTCAATCTCGCCCCTGGCGTTTCGCTCGGGGATGCCGTCGACGCCATCCGCAAGGCGGAGAAAGAAATTGCGATGCCGCTTTCAGTCCAGACGCGCTTCCAGGGCGCAGCGCTCGCCTTCGAAGCGTCCCTGGACAACACGCTGCTGCTCATCCTGGCCGCGATCGTCACGATGTACATCGTGCTCGGCGTGCTCTACGAGAGCTACATCCACCCGGTGACCATTCTTTCGACCTTGCCTTCTGCGGGGGTGGGCGCGCTGCTCGCCCTCCTAATTTCGCGAAACGACCTCGGCATCATCGCGATCATCGGGATCATCCTCCTCATTGGCATCGTGAAGAAGAACGCGATCATGATGATCGACTTCGCGCTGGACGCCGAGCGCAACGAGGGCAAGGCCCCGCGCGATGCAATCCGCCAGGCGTGCCTCCTGCGCTTCCGGCCGATCCTGATGACGACCATGGCCGCGTTGCTCGCGGCACTGCCGCTGATGCTGGGTTCGGGAGTGGGGTCAGAGTTGCGTAATCCCCTGGGCATCACGATGGTGGGCGGCCTCATCTTCAGCCAGGTCCTCACCTTGTTCACGACGCCGGTCATCTACCTCGGGTTCGACCGCCTTTCGCAGCGCGCCCGGCGCGCGGTGAAGAACGGCGCGAAGGACGCGGCATGAACATCTCGCAGCCCTTCATCCACCGGCCCGTTGCGACGACGCTGCTGACCCTGGGCATCGCCATCGCAGGGGCGATCGCCTTCAAGCTGCTGCCGGTCTCGCCACTGCCGCAGGTGGATTTCCCGACCATCTCGATCCAGGCGCAGTTGCCCGGTGCCAGTGCCGAAACCATGGCCGCCACCGTGGCCACGCCGCTCGAGCGCGCGCTCGGGCGCATCGCGGGAATCACCGAGATCACGTCCAACAGTTCGCTCGGCTCGACGCGCATCACGCTGCAATTCGACTTGAGCCGCGACATCGAAGGCGCGGCGAACGACGTGCAGGCTGCCCTGAACGCCGCACGCACCCTGCTGCCCACCGGCATGCCGAGCAATCCGACTTACCGCAAGGTCAATCCGGCCGACGCGCCGATCATGATCTTGTCGATGACCTCCGACACGATGACCCAGGGCCAGATGTACGACGCGGCCTCCACGGTGCTCGCGCAGAAGCTTTCCCAGGTGAACGGCGTCGGCCAGGTAACCGTGGGCGGCAGTTCGCTGCCCGCCGTGCGCGTCGAACTCAACCCCGCGACGCTGCATAAATACGGCATCGGCCTGGAAGAGGTGCGCGCCGCCATCGTCGCGACCAATGCCAATCGCCCGAAAGGGTTCGTCGAGGACGGCCAGCATCACTGGCAGATCCTCGCCAACGACCAGGCCCGCAAGGCGTCCGAGTACATGCCGGTCGTGGTGGCCTTCCGCAATGGCGCGCCGGTGCGCTTGTCGGATGTGGCCGAGATCGTCGATTCCGTGCAGGACGTGCGCAATTCCGGTTCGGCCAACGGCAAGCCCTCGGTGCTGCTGATCCTCAACCGCCAGCCGAACGCCAACATCATCGAAACCGTCGACCGGGTGTACGCCCTCCTGCCGGTGCTGCGCGCGTCGATGCCGAGTTCGATCAACCTCGAAGTGGCGCTCGATCGCACGCCGACCATCCGGGGCAGCCTGCGGGATGTCGAGCGGGCGCTGTTGATTTCAATCGCGCTGGTCATCATGGTCGTGTTCGTTTTCCTGCGGAACTGGCGGGCCGCGCTGATCCCGAGCGTGGCGGTCCCCGTTTCGCTGATCGGCACGTTCGGCGCAATGCACCTCTTCGGCTTCAGCCTGAACAACCTCTCCCTCATGGCGCTCACCATCGCCACGGGGTTCGTGGTGGACGACGCGATCGTCGTGCTGGAAAACATCTCGCGCCGCATCGAGGAGGGCATTCCCCCCATGCAGGCGGCCTTGCAGGGCTCGCGCGAGGTCGGCTTCACGGTGCTCTCGATGAGCCTCTCGCTGATTGCGGTGTTCATCCCGATCCTGCTCATGGGCGGGATCGTCGGGCGCCTGTTCCGCGAATTCGCCGTGGTGCTGTCCGTGGCGATCCTGATATCCCTTGTCGTTTCGCTCACCACTACGCCGATGATGTGTGCGCGCCTGCTGCGACCGGAAAAGGACTTGAAACACGGCCGGCTCTATAACGCCAGCGAACGCGTTTTCTCGTGGACGCTGCGCGCCTACGAGGTCTCGCTCGGATGGGCACTGCGCCACGGGATCGTCATGCTGATCCTGCTGGCGGCAACGATCGGCGTGAATTTCTACCTCTACACGATCGTGCCGAAAGGCTTTTTCCCGCAGCAGGACACGGGGCGCCTGGTCGGCAACATCCAGGCCGACCAGGGCATCTCGTTCCAGGCCATGCGCGAAAAGGTTGCGACGTTCGTCGAGGTCGTGCGCCAGGATCCGGCGGTCGAAACCGTCGTCGCCTTCACCGGCGGCGGGCAACGAAACCGTGCGTTCATGTTCGTGACGTTGAAGCCGTTGACCGAAAGACTCCTCTCGGCCGACCAGGTCGTCGGACGCCTGCGAGTCGCGCTTTCGCGCGAGCCGGGGGCGAGTCTCTTCCTCGTGCCCGTGCAGGACATCCGGGTGGGTGGGCGACAAGCGAATGCGCAGTACCAGTTTTCGCTCCAGGCCGACGACCTCGAAGAGTTGCGCGCCTGGGAGCCGCGCGTTCGCCGGGCGATGTCCCAAGTGCCGGAGCTGGTGGACGTGAACACCGACCAGGAAGACAAGGGCCTGCAGACGTCTCTCGTGATCGACCGTGACACCGCCTCGCGCATGGGCGTCACGCCCCGCATGATCGACGCGACGCTGAACGACGCATTCGGCCAGCGCGTGGTGTCCACCATCTACAACCCGCTGAACCAGTACCGCGTCGTCATGGAGGCGGCGCCCCAATACTGGCAGAGCCCCGATGCGCTCAAGTACATCTACGTCAGCGCCCCCGGTGGGAAGCAGGTGCCGCTTGCAGCGATCAGCACGTACGGCCCGACGAACGCGCCGCTCGGCGTGAACCACCAGGGCCAGTTCGCCGCCTCGACGATCTCCTTCAACCTGCCGCCCGGCGTTTCGCTTTCGGATGCAACGGCCGCAGTCCGGCAGGCGCTCGACGAGATCGGCGTTCCGTCGACGATCCACGGGACCTTCCAAGGCACGGCACGCGCCTTCCAGGCGTCGCTCGAGAACCAGCCGTGGCTGATCCTGGCCGCGCTCATCACGCTCTACATCGTGCTCGGCATCCTGTACGAGAGCGTCATCCACCCGATTACGATCCTCTCGACGCTGCCTTCGGCCGGCGTCGGCGCGTTGCTTGCGCTGCTCGCTTCGGGCACCGAGCTCAGCATCATCGCGTTCATCGGCGTGATCCTCCTGATCGGCATCGTGAAGAAGAACGCGATCATGATGATCGACTTTGCCATCGACGCCGAAAGGCACCAGGGCCTGCCCCCGGAGAAAGCGATCTTCCAGGCGTGCCTGCTGCGCTTTCGCCCGATCATGATGACCACGATGGCCGCGCTTCTCGGCGCAGTCCCCTTGGCGATCGGCTTTGGCGAAGGCGCCGAATTGCGCAAGCCCCTTGGCATCGCGATCGTCGGGGGGCTGGTCTTCAGCCAGATGCTCACGCTCTACACGACGCCGATCGTCTACCTGTACCTCGATCGCTTCGGCCTGTGGGCGGAGAAGCAGTGGGGCCGCGGGCGGCGGCGGCGAGCGGGCTTGGCAGGAGAAGCACCATGAAAGCGAACCTACTCGGGCTGCAGCTGCTTGCCGCTGCGTTGCTCACGGCCTGCACCGTCGGGCCGGATTACGTCCGACCGGCGGCCGAAGTGCCGGCGGCTTACAAGGAAGGCCTGGCTTGGAAGCAGGCACAGCCGAGGGACGATGCGCCGCGCGGCACTTGGTGGGCGGCATTCGGCGATCCGGAGCTCGACAGGATGCTCACGCAGGTGAACGTCTCCAACCAGACGCTGATCGCCTCGGCTGCCCAGTACCGCCAGGCGATCGCGCTGGCCGAACAGGCTCGGTCTGCGTTCTTCCCGACGGTGACCGCGGGCATCCAGGAGACGCGCTCGCGGCCTTCGGGCTCGACGGGTCCCATTACCGGGGTCTCGACGAGCAAGCGCACGATCTACTCGACGCCGATCAACTTTTCGTGGGAGGCGGATCTTTGGGGGCGCATCTACCGGTCGGTGGAAGCGGGCGAAGCCTCGGCGCAGGCGAGCGCCGCCGATATCGAAAACGCGCGCCTGAGCCTGCAGGCGCAGCTCGCGCAGAACTATTTCCTCCTGCGCGCGCTGGACGCGCAAAAGCAGTTGCTCGATTCGACGGTCGAGGGCTACGCCAAATCCCTCGAGATGACCAACAACCGCTACAAGATGGGGGTTGTTGCGCGGATCGACGTGGCGCAGGCCGAGACGCAGCTGAAGTCCACGCGGGCGCAGTCGCTCGACCTTGGCGTGCAGCGCGCGCAACTCGAGCATTCGATCGCAGTGCTGCTCGGGCGTGCGCCGGCGGATTTCGCATTGCCCTTTGCGCCGCTTGCGGCAACCCCGCCTCCGGTGCCCCAAGGCTTGCCGGCCGACCTTCTCGAACGCCGGCCGGACATCGCGGCGGCCGAGCGCAGGGTGGCCGCGGCGAATGCGCAGATCGGCGTGGCCAAGGCGGCGTGGTTCCCCGCAGCCACGCTCAGCGCGTCCTACGGTTTCCAGTCGGCCACCGCGGCGCAGTGGTTCACGCTGCCCAGCCGGTTCTGGTCGATCGGCCCGGCGCTCGCGATGACCGTGTTCGACGGCGGGCGCAGGCGCGCGGTCAGCGACCAGGCGATTGCCGCCTACGACGCGAGCGTGGCCAACTATCGCCAGGCCGTGCTGGTCGGGTTCCAGGAGGTCGAGGACAACCTTGCGGCCCTGCGCATCCTAGAGGAGGAGGCGCGCATACAGGCTGAGGCGGCCGCTGCGGCGCAGCTCTCGCTCGATGTGTCTTTGAACCAGTACAAGGCCGGCATCACCACCTACCTGCAGGTCGTCACCGCGCAGGCGACCGCCCTCGCGAACCAGCGTGCGTCGGCCGACCTGCTGGCTCGGCGCATGACGGCGAGCGTGCAGCTGGTCAAAGCGCTGGGCGGCGGGTGGGACGCGGCGCAGTTGCCGCCTGAACGCGGGCGCGCCGCCTCGACGAAATAAAGCCTAGCGTGGCGGCGCCGTAATCGGCGCTACACCCAGACCTGTAATACGTACTCGAACGCGGCCTGCGCGTTCGTCATGTCCACGCGCTGCTGCTTGATGCGATAGCCCGCGGTCGTCTTCTTCAGGTGGTGCTGGTAGCTGCCGGCAAAGTGGCGCACGGTGTCGCGGCGCAACTCCATCATGTGAAAGCGCGAGCGCGCGACCACGTCGCCGTTCGCCGACTCCTTCTCGATGATCACGTTGCCCACGACGTGGTTCGTGCCCCAGAGCGGCCGTTGCGACCAGGCATCCGGGTGGAGGACCCGCTTCATGCGCACGGTCATGAGGTTCTTGTCTTCCGCGAAGATCGAGGGGATGCCGTCCCAGTGCTTGTCGGCCGGATCGGCCGGCATCCAGTACACGCCGTCGTTCGTGAAGAGATCGATGTAGTCCTGCCAGCGCTTGGCGTCGAGCACCTCGGCCTGCCGGTAGAGGAATTGCTCGACCGCGTGCTGGGTGGAGGCGGCGTTGCTTTTTGGCGCCGCGGCCTTGCGCACGGGCTTTCTTGCCACGGCTTTTTTCGCGACAACTTTTTTTGCGATTTTCTTCGCTGCTTTCTTTGCCATGTCGATTCCTATGCCTTCGCCATGAATTGGGCCCAGGCTTTCATCTGGTTGCGCATCGGCGCTTCCGAGGTGCCCATGCCTTCGCCGGTTTCGAGGGCGCCGTTTTTCTCGATGTCGCGTCCGTAGTAGCGCGCGAAGCTGACCCAGTCGCCGCCGTTGGATGAGAGTCCGACGTGGCATTTCCAGAAATTCTCCAGGTCGTCGGCGTTGATCAGGGTGGCCGGCGAATTCACCAGGTTGTAGTAGGCGAGCGAGCGCCGGTAGATGGCCTCGGGCGCGCCCTTCAGGCGGAAATGCCAGATTTCGGTGAGCGTGCGGTCCACGCCGAGCGGCCGCACCGCGCGCAGCTGCTGCAGCGGCGACTGCACCGACAGGCCCGGGTAGACGAGCACATGGTGGATGTTGACCCCGACGATCTCCTCGAAGCGCTTCCGGCCGTAGGCCTTGATCATCACTTTGTCGTAGGCCTTGGTGTCCGGGTCCTGCGGCCTGAGACCCATGTAGCCGGTTAGGATGCAATGGCCGTGGGGGTAGTTGATGGTCTGGAAGTTGTCCCACTTGTCGATGGTCACCGTCGCGAACGCCGACAGCATGTGGTACGAGAGCGCCTCGCCACCTTTCG
>JANXRZ010000078.1 GCA_025352885.1 Pseudomonadota bacterium
TGCTCGAGGAAACGGACTGGTTTCCCGGTGACCTTCAACGCGCGCTCGGCAATCTAATGAAGCAAGGACTTGTCCAGAATCTCGACGCGCTGGGAAAACGTAAATCAAGGTTCCTGCACTTCGAGAAAGCCGGCGAAAGACTGCAACTGATCAGGGAGAAGCAATGAGCACGCAGAGCAACATCGAATGGACTGAGATGACGTGGAATCCCACTGTGGGGTGCACGAAGATCTCGCCCGGCTGCAAGAACTGCTACGCCGAAGCCATGGCAAAGCGTCTTAAGGCGATGAGGATGCGAGGCTACGAGAATGGTTTCCGCCTCAATCTCATGCCTGATCGCCTTGGCGAACCTTTGGATCGTCGAAAGCCAACCGTGTATTTCGTGAACTCCATGTCGGATCTATTCCACGAAAAGGTTCCATTCGCATATGTGCATCGCGTGTTCGAAGTCATGCGCAAATCGCCGCAGCACACTTTCCAGGTGCTCACGAAGCGAGCGGAGAGGATGGCGGAGTTTTGCCAGGGCTTCGACGTGCCGCAAAACGTGTGGTTGGGCGTTTCTGTGGAGAACCGCAAGCACGGCTTGCCGAGAATACCCGTGCTCCGCAGCATCAACGCCCCGATCCGCTTTCTTTCGATCGAACCGCTTCTTGAAGACCTCGGGAAGTTCGATCTCTCGGGTATCCAATGGGCTATCGTCGGCGGCGAATCCGGACGAAAGGCGCGACCGATGAAGCCGGCCTGGGTTGATGGCATCAAGCGTCAATGCGACGCCGCGGGTGTGAAGTTCTTTTTCAAGCAATGGGGCGCGTGGGGCGCTGATGGCGAAAAGCGTTCCAAGGGTGCAAATGGCCGGGAATTTCAAGGGGCTGTATGGGATGCAATGCCCGAGGCCGTTGGCTCAATGGGTTGAAACGTTCAAATCTCTTCCACAGGTGCGTCGAAGGAAGTTTATTAGTTAATTTGAATATAAATTGGCTGGAGAGCCGCGCCGCCATTGGTTCTAGGGAATGAAAGTTTTGAATTTACGTGGCGGCAATTCCTTACTCGTTGCACGGCGCCCATAGCCCGGGCACACTGGCCTCGCGAGGGACGTCCGGAACCGCCGGCACAGGCGGCCCACTCAATCGACCAGAGGAGAACATGAAAAAAGTAGCCGCAATTTTGGCGTTGCTCACTTCGGCATTCGCCGCATCGCTCGTATCCGCGCAGTCTCTGCCAACCGCAAAACCAGAAGAAGTCGGCCTCTCCTCCGAAAAACTCGCCCAACTAACCGCCGTCATCAAATCCAAGATCGCCGAAGGACGCTACCCGGGCGCAGTAGGCCTCGTGGCACGCAAAGGCAAGATCGCCTACTTCGAAGCCCTCGGCGTGCGAGACCCGGCAACCAACGCCCCGATGACGAAAGACGCGATCTTCCGCCTGTACTCGATGACCAAGCCGTTCGTCTCGGTCGCGACCATGATGCTCGTGGAGGAGGGTCGCATCCTCCTCGGCGACCCGGTCTCGAAGTACCTCCCCAAGCTCAAGAACCTGCAGGTGAGCGTCCCGAGGGCCGACCCGGTCACCGGCCGCGTGACCTACACGCTGGTCGCAGCCGAGCGCGAGATGACGATCCAGGACCTGCTGCGCCACACCTCGGGCCTCGCCTACGACTTCACCAATCACACGGGCGTGAAGGAGGCCTACGCGAAGGACAACGTGACCTGGAACGGCGTCACCCCGGCCGAGCAGATCGACCGCCTGGCAAAAGCGCCGCTCGCGCACCAGCCGGGCACCGCGTGGGAGTACAGCCTGTCCACCGACGTGCTCGGGCGCGTGGTCGAGGTGGTCACCGGCAAGCCGCTGGGCGAAGTCCTGCAGGAGCGGATCTTCAACCCGCTCAGGATGCCCGACACGGCTTTCGTGGTCCCGGCAGGCAAGGCGGCGCGGATCGCGAACCCTTTCCCGAAAGACCCGGTGAGCGGCCAGGAGGTGAAGCTGCTGGATGTCACGCAGGTACCCAAGAACGACGCGGGCGGCGCAGGCCTCCGAAACAATCGGGGGAGTATCATTGGCGCATTCGGAGGATCCGGAATGACTACAGCACGCCTTACCGCAATTTTCGAACGCGAAGGGAAAGGGTACACAGCCCTGTGCCCGCAGGTCGATGTCGCGAGCCAAGGCGACACCATCGAAGAGGCGACCACGAACCTCCGCGAGGCCGTCGAGCTGTTTTTCGAGGCGGCCGACCCCGATGAGGTCAAGCGAAGGCTGAAGAGCGAGGTCTATGTGACCCAGCTCGAGGTAGCGATTGCCTAGACTGAAAGTGTTCTCTGGCGCGGCCTTGTGCGCGTTGCTCGAACTCAACGGCTTTGCCCAGGTGCGGCAGCGTGGCAGCCACTGCGTAATGCAGAAGAGGACCGCACTAGGTACTACGACGGTCCCAGTACCGCTTCATCGCGAGATCCGGATAGGAACGCTGCAGTCCATCATCCGGCAGTCCGGTCTTCCGCGGGTCTTGTTCGAGACGGAATAGGTGTGAACGTTCACCGCTACCACTGATGGAAAGCTTGCGCGACCCGAAGAGAAGGCCGACTCACCCAGGCGAAATCCTGCGTGAGGACGTCCTGCCGGCGCTGAAGCTGACGCAGGGCGAAATTGCAGCTCGTCTCGGTGTGAGCCGGCTGAGCGTTTCCGAACTGCTTCATGCGAAGCGGGCGTTGTCCCCAGATATGGCTGTGCGCATTGGCCGCCTAACTGGCACGTCACCCGAAAGCTGGCTCCGGATGCAGACAGCGGTCGACCTGTGGGATGTTCAGCAGGACCCCAAGCGCTATCGCCATATTGTCCAGGCGGTGGGGCAGTAGTGAAGGGCGTCCGATCGGATGCAAGGATGAAGCGCATCTATAAGCCGTGTCCGCGGCGCTCATCGCCTGAGCCAAAAACACCGCGAGCCAATACGGAGAAGTTGCCGCTTAAGCAGAAGGACGGCATATGGGTATTCGACCTTCCGGCCGATACTCCGCGCGTCACGGCGAAGAAGGTTCGGCGGCTACTCGTTCAGAGCTGGTGATTATTAGTAAAACAATATCGGAATTGGCCTGAGAGCCGCGTGCCTATTGGTTCTGCGGAAGTCAAAGTTTGACTTTCGTGGAAAAATGGGGTCAGGCTCGACCGGCGTGCGTGCCGCACGCCTCGGGTCGAACCTGACCCCGTAGACCCCGCCGCTAGTTGCAGATCGGCGTCAGCCAATCCTCGTAAGCCGCCTTGGTCCCGAACAACCAAAACCCGCCAATCGCCTTCGGCAAGCTCGCCGCATAGAGCTCGGGCGAGGGCTCGGTGACGGAGCAACCCATTGTCAGCAGGCGCGCGCGGAGGCCCGGCGCATCGCTGCACTCCAGCGCGTAGCCCGCAAACGCGGGCGCGGCAGGCGGGTCTTCGCCGAAGAGCGCCTTGCA
>JANXRZ010000115.1 GCA_025352885.1 Pseudomonadota bacterium
CCCTTTTTGCGATTGCTTCGTTAAACAGCGCGACTGGCATCGCGCAGAGGCCGCGACCGAGCAGGCCGCGCCCGTCGGCAGAAACCATTCCGGTTGAGAGCAGTGGAGACTTTCCTGTCTTCACTACTGCTGCCGCATCGAGTGCAACCGGCACACCGAGGACGGGATGCAGCCCGGCCAATTGCGAAAGTGCCCGTGCTTCATCGTCCTTCGCAAGCCACGGCTCGAACGCTGCGAGCAAGCTGGACGCGCGCCGCAATACCTGACCACCGAGCCCGAATGCGTCGATGATTCCGCTGTCGCCAGTCGCGGGCGGAAACTGCGGATTCTCCGGGACGCCTTTCATGAACGGCCCCTGCACCAGTGCAGCGGGGGCCGTGAACCACTGACCCGGGTTGCCGGCGAGTTGGATCCCCGTGATCTGGCCATTGGCCGAGAGTTTGGTGACGAGCGTCGAGCCTTCGACCCCATTGGCCGCATCGAGCATCAACGCGCACGCGGGCATCCAGAAGTTGAGGAAATAGAGCGGCGCTTCGAGAACGGTTTGTAAGGCGGCCTGTGCGGCGGCCGACTCTGCCTTTCGGATACCAAGCACCGCGTGCAGGACCGCGGTGCCGCTGGATAACCGGTTATGCAGGTCATCGCCTTCGGTCAGCGCCGACCTGGCAATGGAAAGCAGGTCGATGGGCTCGGACAGCAAGTCCTTGAAACCGGGCAGCAACTCCTTCTCGCGAAAGGCCAGGCGCTCGATGATTGCGCGGTCCCTTGCCCCGAAGCGCATCTGCGCGCCTCCGCCCGTGCCCAGGAAAGAGAACCACGTCGCCTTGCTCTCGGCGTCTTCAATGACGGCGACCGTCGTGCGCGCCGACACGAGCGATACCAAGGGCGTCGATACTCGTCGCGCAAAAGACGGTTCCAACTTCACGCCGCCGGACGTAATCAGCTTTTCCGCTTCGCCATCGTCCTTGGCCCACCCCTCGTAAATACAGGCAAGTACGGCGGAATTGAGCATCGGCGGCGGTGGACGCTTCGGGTCCGGCAGCGGCGGGCCGGCGTGCAGCAGCGTGCGGTCGGGAAGGCCGATCGCCTCGCTTGCCGGACGGACCCCAGTCCACCGCGGGACGACTGAAACAATCCGCTCAAGAGCTTGGGCATTCGCTGGGCTGCTGGTTTGCATGGGTGCCGGTCTTCAAATCCGATAGGGGTTCGCGTAGAATAGTGGGTTCCCGAGGAGCGTTGCAACGACAGGTTCTCTACCTCGTCGCTAGGCTCGGGCGATTCTTACCGCAACGGCGCTCACGAACTTTTTTCCTAACCGAAAGGAGCGCGTGATGAGCGCAGTTCTAAAGTCAAAACCCGTAGCAAAAAAAGCCCCCGCGGGCTTCAGCGATTTCAAAGTCGCCGACCTTGCCCTCGCAGCGTGGGGCCGCAAGGAGATCGCCATTGCCGAGACCGAGATGCCCGGCCTCATGGCCATCCGCGAGGAATACGCAGCCGTCCAGCCTCTCAAGGGCGCCCGGATCACGGGCTCGCTCCACATGACGATCCAGACCGCGGTCCTGATCGAGACGCTCGAAGCGCTCGGCGCGGACGTTCGCTGGGCCTCGTGCAACATCTATTCGACGCAGGACCATGCGGCCGCTGCGATTGCGGCCGGCGGCACACCGGTGTTCGCGGTCAAGGGCGAGTCCCTCACCGAATACTGGGACTACACGCACCGCATCTTCGAGTGGCCCAATGGCGCGCACACGAACATGATCCTCGACGACGGCGGCGACGCCACGCTCCTCTTGCACCTGGGCACCAAGGCCGAGACGGATGCCTCGGTCATCGCCAAGCCGGGCAGCGAGGAAGAAGAGTGCCTGTTCGCCGCGATCAAGGCGCAGCTCAAGAAAGACCCGAAGTGGTATTCGACGCGTCTTGCCGCAGTCAAGGGGGTGACGGAAGAAACCACCACAGGCGTGCACCGTCTTTACCAGATGCATAAGGAAGGGCGCCTCGCGTTCCCGGCGATCAACGTGAATGACTCGGTCACCAAGTCGAAGTTCGACAACCTGTACGGCTGCCGCGAGTCGCTCGTGGACGGCATCAAGCGCGCGACCGACGTGATGATTGCCGGCAAAGTCGCGCTGGTCTGCGGCTACGGCGATGTAGGCAAGGGTTCGGCACAGGCCCTGCGCGCGTTGTCGGCGCAAGTCTGGGTCACTGAAGTCGACCCCATCTGCGCGCTGCAGGCCGCGATGGAAGGTTATCGGGTCGTCACGATGGACTACGCTGCCGACAAGGCCGACATCTTCGTCTCGGCCACCGGCAACTTCCATGTGATCACTCATGACCACATGAAGAAGATGAAAGACCAGGCCATCGTCTGCAACATCGGCCACTTCGACAACGAAATCGATGTCGCGTCGCTGTCGCAGTACACGTGGGACGAGATCAAGCCGCAGGTCGACCATGTGATCTTCCCGGACGGCAAGCGGATCATCATGCTGGCAAAAGGGCGCCTCGTGAACCTGGGCTGCGGCACGGGCCATCCGTCGTATGTGATGAGTTCGTCGTTCGCGAACCAGACGATCGCGCAGATCGAGCTTTTCACCAACACGAAGAAGTACCCGGTGGGCGTCTACACGCTGCCCAAGCACCTCGACGAGAAAGTCGCGCGCCTGCAGCTGAAGAAGCTGAATGCGCAGCTGACCGAACTGACGGACGCGCAGGCTGCGTACATCGGTGTTGCCAAGACGGGTCCCTACAAGGCCGACCACTACAGGTATTAAGGTGGAGAGTCAGCGCAAGCACCCGCGGACCTTCAGCTTCGAGTTCTTCCCGCCGAAGACGCCGGAAGGCAAGGCCAAGCTCTGCGCGACCTGGAAACAGCTCGCGCAGTTGAAGCCGCGCTTTTTTTCGGTGACCTTCGGGGCGGGCGGCTCGACGCAGCAGGGCACGCTCGACACGGTGCTCGAGATTCGCGGCGCAGGGCACGAGGCCGCGCCGCACCTGTCGTGCGTGGCCTCGTCCAAGGCCGAGATCAAGGCGATCCTCTCGCACTATAAGGACAACGGCATCCGGCACATCGTTGCCCTGCGCGGCGACCTGCCCTCGGGCGTTGCAATGGCGGGCGAGCTGCGATACGCAAACGAACTGGTGTCCTACATTCGCGAGACGACCGGCGACTGGTTCAACATTGAAGTAGCGTGCTATCCCGAATATCACCCGCAAACGCGCAATGCGTCTGACGAGGTAAAGAATTTCAAGCGCAAGATCGAAGCCGGCGCCAATGCGGCGATGACGCAGTACTTCTACAACCCCGACGCGTACTTCCGTTTCATCGACGAGTGCGAGGCCGCAGGGATCAGCGTGCCGATCGTGCCGGGCATCATGCCGATCAGCAATTTTTCACAGCTGGCGCGATTTTCGGACGCGTGCGGCGCGGAAATCCCGCGCTGGATGCGCATGAAGCTCGAAAGCTATCGCGACGATACGGCCTCCATCCGTTCCTTCGGCCTCGATGTCGTCACGGGCCTGTGCGACAAGCTCCTCTCGGAAGGCGCACCCGGCCTGCACTTCTACACGCTGAACCAAGCAGGGGCCGTCAGCACGATCTGGCAGCGGCTGGGGCTTTAGGTCACGACCTTGTTGTCAGGCCCGGCGAGATGCCGGAAGAGCGCCAGCGCGCCGGCGTTTTTTGGCGGCTCTTCAGAAGTACAAAGCAGCAAACGCCGCTTCGCCCATGCGTCGGTTAATGCCTGGACGCAAACGTTCTCCGTCGCCAAGCGCCTTGCAGTTGCCAGGGGCACGACAGCAACACCCACTCCGTCACCGACCAAATCGATCACCGCATCGAGGGTTTGCACGCGCACGCGATGATGCAGTCCCCGCCCAAAATTCAACGCCTGCTTTTGAAGGAAGCGGCTAAGGCCGCTTTCCGTCGATAACCCGACGAACGAGTGATCCAGCAACTCTGCGAAGGCCAGTCCCCTGCGCCGGACCCGGCGGCCTGCTGCGGGCGATAAAGCAACCAGCGGATCGTCTTTGAACGGATGGATGCTCAATCCGTCGGTGTTGACGTAATCGGCAACAATGCCGATGTCAGCCTGCTCGCGGCGCATCGCAAAAAGCACGTCCTGGCTATCGAGTTCCCGGAGGTCGAGGTCGAGATCGGGATGCTGCACCAGAAAAGGGCCTATCAAGGGTGGTAAGTACTCGGCCATGGCTGCGGTGTTGCAGATCACCCGCACCGTGCTTCGGATGCCATGAGCGTGTCCGGCCATGTCGGCATGGAGCGCCTCCATGTCGCGCTGCAGGCGGCCGGCATGTTCGAGCATCGTGCGGCCGGCATCGGTCAGCGTCACGCCCCTTTTTGAACGCTGCAGCAAAGGCGCGCCAATGGCATGTTCCAGGCCTTGCAGCCGGGTGCTCGCAGCGGCCAGCGAAAGATGAATCTCGCGCGCACCGGCAGTAATTGACCCGCCTCCTGCAATTGCAGCGAAGAGCCGCAGGTCGAAGGGATCAATGCGGTAAGTGGAGGCCGACCGTCCATGTGCCATAAACAGCATCCTTCGGGTTTGATGAAGGATACCTCAGGCACTCTCCGATGGACGCAATGCGAAGACGCCACCATCCTCACGCATGGACTCAACACTGGCCGCTTTTGCGGGCATCGTGTTTCTTGCCGCGGGCCTCGTCAAGGGCCTCTCGGGCATGGGACTGCCGACGCTCTCGATGGCGCTCCTCGGCTTGTTCATGCCTCCGGCTGCAGCGGCTACGCTCATGGTGTTGCCTTCGCTTGCCACCAACGTGTCGCAATGCATCGGACCGCATGCGCGGGCGCTTGCGCGTCGCATCTGGCCCATGTGGCTCACATTGGCCGCCGCCACGATCTTCAGTCCGTTCACAGGCCTTGGCGGCGCTGGCGAAAGCGCGCGGTTTCTGCTTGGCGTCGTCCTGATTGTGTATGGCGCGTGGGGTTTGACGAGACCCGCGCTTCCAGACATGCGCGGCCACCCCTTGCTGGCGGGCGGCATTGCGGGCGCAATTTCAGGGCTCCTGGCCGCATCGACCGGCGTGTTCGTCATGCCGCTGGTGCCGTATCTGCAGACGCTGCGGCTCTCGAGCGGGGAGCTCATCCAGGCGCTGGGACTGACCTTCATGCTCGCCACGCTTGCACTCACGATCCGGCTTGGACATAGCGGTGTGGCTATGAACTCCGTAGCGACCGTCGACATTGCCATCGCGATCGGGACGGCGTTCGCGGGCCTCTTCGTTGGCACGGCACTCCGCAACCGGATGCAGCCGGCGGTCTTCCAGCGGGCGCTTTATGCCGTTTTCTGCATTTTGGGTGCCGTGATGGTCATCCGCTCTCTCTAGCGCAGGGCGAATGTCAGATCGAGAAAATCCAATTGTAAGTAGAAATCGCGCAACGTAGACTCCTGCCGGGGTCAATACCAACAAAGGAGACTTCCCATGGCGCGCTACGCACTCAAGGTGAACGGCAAGCCGCGTTCGGTCGATGCCGACAGCGATACCCCGCTTCTTTATGTGCTGCGCGACAACCTCGCGCTGCGAGGTCCGAGATTCGGCTGCGGCCTCGGCCAGTGCGGTGCGTGCACCGTGCACGTTAATGGCGAGGCGGTACGCTCATGCATGCTCCCGGTAAGCGCTGTCAAAGGGGATATCACGACGCTCGAGGGTCTTGGCAGCGTGGCCCAGCCCGGAAAATTGCAGCAGGCCTTTATCACCGAGCAGGCCGCGCAGTGTGGCTATTGCGCGAACGGCATGATCATGACCTCGGCTGCGTTGCTTGCAAGGAATCGAAATCCAAGCGAAACCGAGATTCGCGACGCGCTCGCCGGCAACCTCTGCCGTTGCGGAACCCATCAACGCATTGTCGCCGCCGTCAAGCGCGCGGCATCCACCTGAGCGGGGCGGCCATGACCATGCACACCACCTTTGATCGCCGTGACTTCCTCAAGGCTAGCGGCGCACTCGCGGTTGGATTTTCGATGATGAGCGCAATGACGGCGGGCGCTAGCGCCGGGCCCAACCTGCGTGCGCCGAAATCCGTTGCGAAGGAAGCCGTCGACTCCTGGCTCAGCATCACGCCGGACAATCGCATTACCGTGTATTCGGGCAAGGTCGACCTCGGCACCGGCACCCGAACTGCACTGGCCCAAATGGCCGCGGAAGAACTGGATGTCACGTTCGAGCGCATCGAGATGGTGATGGGCGACACGGCGACCACACCAGATCAATGGATGACCGGCGCAAATCTGACGATTTCCCAGGGCGGCACCGAACTGCGCCGAGCCGCGGCCAGCGCGCGCCGGATCCTTGTCGAGCGTGCCTCGCAACGGCTCGGGGCGCCGGTGGCGGACCTGATCGTCGAAGACGGCGTTGTACGGGTGAAGACCGATCCGGCCCGCGCTGTGCGCTATAGCGAGCTGTTGGGCAACGGGTTGCAACTGCAGGTCGATCCCAAAGCCGAGATCAAGAAGGCGCCGCAGTACAAGGTAATTGGGCGCTCCATCCCGCGCGTGGACATCCCGGCCAAGGTCACCGGTGAATTCGAATACGTCCACGACGTCAAGCTGCCAGGCATGCTGCATGCGCGTGTGGTGCGCCCGGACGATATAGGCGCAAAAGTGCTGTCGGTCGACGATTCCGCCGCGCGCAAGGTGAACGGGTTCGTGCAGACGGTGCGCAAGGGCAACTTTGTCGCCGTAGTTTCGCGTTCCGAATGGGGCGCGATCAAAGCTGCACGCGCTCTGAAAGTGAACTGGGGCACGGGTACCGGTTTGCCGGACCAGGCGACGGTGTTCGACACCTGGAGAAAGCGCCCGATCGCGAAGGAAGACGTTACCCAGACTGCGGGCAATGTCGCCGAAGCCCTCGGTGGCGCGGCGAAGCGCGTGAAGGCAAGCTATGACTTCGCAGTGCAGACGCACGCCACGATCGGTCCGTCCTGCGCGGTCGCGGACTTCAAGGACGGCAAGCTGACCGTGTGGACGTCGTCGCAAGCGACGCACTCGATGCAACATGAGCTTTCGCTGATTACGGGTCTGCCGCAAAGCGCAATCCGGCTCACGTTCGTCGAAGGGGCCGGATGCTACGGCCGCAACGGCACCGAGGACGCCGCGGCCGACGCAGCGGTGATCGCGCAACTGATCGGCAAACCCGTCCGGCTGCAGTGGACGCGGGCCGACGAAACCGCACGTTCACCTAAGAGCCCGCCGCGCACGATGGATTTTGAGGCCGGACTGGATGCGCAGGGCAACGTCGTGGCATGGTCGAGCGAGTTCTACATCGCGCTAAATCATATCGTTGCGTTCAAGCCGCTTGACTTTCCCTTGCTGGCCGCAACGGACGTTGGCATTCCGCGTCCGGGCAACTGGACCGGGTTCCTGTTCCAGAATTCCGGACAGCCTTACCAGATCGCCAACGTGAAAGTAAATACCAAGCATGTTGCCGAGGCGTTCTTCCGCTCGTCGCACTTGCGCAGTCCGGGCCGCATCGAAAACAGTTTCGCCAACGAGTCGTTCATGGACGAGCTGGCCAGCGCAGCGGACGCCGACCCGGTCGAGTTCCGTTTACGTTACCTCAAGGACTCACGCGCCTCCGACGTCATCCAGGCGGTGGCAAAGCTCGCGGGGTGGCAAAAGAGGTCGGGGCCGAATCCAGATGCCGGATCGGGCAATATCGTAAAAGGGCGCGGATTTTCATATCTTCGCTACAACAACGCGATCACCTATGTGGCGGCGGTGGCCGAGGTCGAGGTGAATAAGTCGACCGGCGAAATAAAGGTCGCGCGTATCTGCCTGAGTCACGATTGCGGCGAGATGGTGAACCCCGACGGCGTCGCGAACCAGGTCGAAGGCGGCGTGCAGCAGACGGTGAGCCGGACGCTGATGGAGACCGTGAGGTGGGATCGCTCCAAAGTTTTAAGTGTGGACTGGGCGACCTACCCGATTGCGCGTTTTCCCGACATGCCAAAGGTCGAGCTCGCCCTGATCGACCGGCCCGGAACACCTGCGTGGGGTGCCGGCGAGCCGACGGCCTGTGCGATTCCTGCGGCGATTGCGAACGCGGTATTCGATGCGACCGGTGTGCGCGTCCGTTCGATCCCGCTTACACCAGACAAGGTGAAAACCGCGCTTGCGGCAGGACCGGCGCGTGCTTAGCGCCCGTCGGCGCTAAGCGGCTACTACCTTGGTTTACCGGCCGGTAAAGCGAGGCTTT
>JANXRZ010000098.1 GCA_025352885.1 Pseudomonadota bacterium
CCTTTCGCGCCTGCCCGCAATAGCTTCGGCGCTGCGCCTGGGCCACAAGGTCACGCAGGTCTCGCGCGAAGGCTTCGACAAGGTCAGGACGAACGGCCGCGAACGCGCCGCATTCATGTTGCGCACAGTCGGGCTGGGCGGCATGGAAGAGCATCGCGCATGGGGCGTACTCGATGCGTCGGGCACCTGGGGCACGCCGAACCCGCTTGGCGCAAACGGATTGCAAGCGCGGGGCGAGGCGCGCTTCTCAGCGCACATCCAGCACGGCATGCCGGACGTCCTCGGGCGAGAGCGTGATCGCTACGCCGGCAGGAGCACGCTGGTCGCAGGCTCCGGGCATTCGGCCGTAGGGTCCTTGATCGCGTTGGCCGAGCTTGCGAAAGCCGCGCCCGCAACTAAGATTGCCTGGGCCATTCGCGGCGACAACCTCGAGCGCTTGTATGGCGGAGGCGAGGCCGATGGATTGCCCGCGCGCGGCGAACTTGGGCTGCTGCTCAAGGAATTAGTTCAGAGCGGGCGCATCAAGGTGCATACCGCCTTGCGGATTACGTCACTGCAAACAGCCCCGAACGGGATCACTGTCGTGGCCGACGACGAGCGCAGCCTCGGCCCGATCGACGAAATCATCGCGAGCACCGGGTCGCGGCCGGACTGGTCGCTTGCGCGCGAGTTGCGCATCAAGCTCGATCCGTGGCTCGAGAGCACCGAGGCGCTTGCGCCCCTCATCGACCCGAACGTGCACAGTTGCGGATCCGTGCGCCCGCATGGCCACCGCGAGCTCGGGCATCCGGAAGCACGGTTCTATGCGATTGGCGCGAAGAGCTACGGACGCGCGCCGAACTTCCTGCTCGCCACCGGGTACGAGCAAACGCGCTCGGTCGTCGCGGCGCTCGCAGGCGATTTCGCGTCCGCCGATGACGTAAAGCTCGAGCTGCCCGAGACCGGCGTCTGCTCGAGCGGCCCCCTCAATGCGCTGGTGGCCAACGCGGCCGTTGCCAACAGCCAAGCCGCGAAGACGTGTTGCGCGCCAACGTGCTGTAACTGATGGCGGAGGCGCTCCACCAGAGCACGAAGGGAAGCGGCAAGGTCGTCGCGGCGCTCGGCACCACGCAGACGATCGCCTGGGGCTCGAGCTACTACCTGCCGGCCGTGCTCGTCGACCCGATTGCGCGGGACCTCGGGCTGCCGGCGGACGGCATTCTGGCCGCTTTCTCTTTTGCGCTCGTCGTGTCGGCACTGTCTTCCCCGGCGGTCGGGCGCCTGATCGATCGCGCAGGCGGCCGGGGCATGCTGTGCGCGTCGAACATCGTCCTCGCCGGCGGGCTGGCTTTGCTGGCGAGCGCACAAGGCATCGTTACATTGGTGGCGGCCTGGGCGATCCTGGGGCTGGGCATGGGCATGGGCCTCTACGACTCCGCTTTCGCCGCACTGGCCCGCTCTTATGGCACCGCGGCGCGCGGCCCGATCACGGGCATCACGCTGATCGCGGGGTTCGCGAGCACCATCGGATGGCCGGTGACCGCCGCGCTCGATGCGGCCTTCGACTGGCGCACGGCGTGCCTTTTCTGGGCCGCAGTGCATATCGCGGTGTGCCTGCCGCTGAACCGGCTGATGCTGCCAGAGGCAAAGCATGCACCCAAGACCGGCGCGCCAAGCGAGCCGCATCCGAAGGCCACGCCGCAGGAAGTAACGATCATGTGCCTGCTGGCGTTTGCGTTCGCGTCGGCGTGGTTCGTGACCGGTGCGATGGCCACCCACCTTCCGCGCATCCTGCAGGCCGGCGGCGCAACGCCTGCGCAAGCAATTGCGTTCGCCGCGCTGGTGGGACCCGCGCAGGTCGCTGCGCGCCTGGCGGAGTTCGCCCTGATCAAGCAGGTGCACCCGGTCTGGTCGGCGCGCTTTGCCGCGTCGATGCATTCGATCGGCGTCGTCGCGCTGGCGGTGCTCGGCCCGCCCGGCATGGCCGTGTTCGCGGTCTTGCATGGCGCGGGCAACGGCCTGCTCACGATTGCCAAGGGAACCGTGCCGCTCGCGCTGCTCGGTCCGGCGGGGTACGGCTACCGGCAGGGCCTGATCTCGGCGCCCGCGCGCCTCACGCAGGCTTCGTCACCGCTCCTGTTCGGGTTGCTCGTGACGCGCTACGGGGCGGACGCCTTGTGGTTCTCGGCCGGGCTCACGCTCCTTGCGCTGGCGGCGCTCTGCCTGCTGCGCGTGCCGGCACTGAATCGCGCGAGTTGATTGTACTGACACCGGTACACGAATTGGCCTGAGAGCCGCCCGGCTGCTGGCTCTGCAAAAGTGAATTCGGCCAATTCGACCGGTCGGCTGCAGGTTACTTTTTCTCCGGGAGCAGCGCTTCGGCGCACGCCTGGGGCACGCCCTGCAACGGCTCCTTGTCGCCCGCCATGGTGGCGAATCCGCTCTTGGCCAACACGTCGCCGCGCGAATACTGCTCGGCACCCTTGAGGGCGACGAGGCGCCCGGCCGGATCCGCACCTGCATTGAACTGGTTGACGCAGACGTGGGCGTAAGCGGCGACCACGGCGGTCTCCGACTGGCGCTTGATCAGCGTGTCCGCGGCGGCGCCGGTCTTCCAGCCCATCGCATCGAAGCCGACCCACACGGCAAGCACGGCACCCGCAAGGGCGCCGATGCAGAAAGGGTTTGTATCCTTATGTAGCTTGAAAGCCATGATTTGTCCTTTGTGTCGATCGGGAGACGACCGGCTGCGGACAGTATGGGCGGGATCGCCTGACAGGACGCTTAATTTTGTTCGAAACGAGCGCGCTAGACGAACTCCATCGGCCCGGAGGCATTCGCGGCCCGCAGGATCGAACCGAACTGCGAGGCAAAGACCTCGGTCCCCGAGACCCCGACCACCTGGGTCTCCTTTCTCATCGTGAGAATCATGCCGTCGCGGCCGACCGCGCGGATGTCGGCGATCGCGACCTTGAGGCCGGGGGAGGCGATGAGCTTCGCATGGCACTTGTCCAGGCCCGTGGTCGCAAGGGCGCAGGTCACCATGGTGTTGACGTTGCGCGGATAGAGCCGGGCGATGCCGCGCACAGGTCCCTCGTACACGATGGTGTCGGCGACGATGGTCTTGTCGTACCCGGACTCGGAGAAATCGATGTTCGCCGGGCTCTTGATGAAGGTGATCTCGACCTTTTCCCACATGTGCCGCCACTCGACGAGATTCTCGGTCCCGATCAGCGCGCCATGCGGGATCAGCAGACGGGTGCCCGACCGCGTGGCCTGCGCGAGCAAGCGTTCGCGCAGCGGGTCGTCGGCCAG
The DNA here is from genome assembly GCA_025352885.1 of Pseudomonadota bacterium. Lineage (GTDB taxonomy): Bacteria > Pseudomonadota > Gammaproteobacteria > Burkholderiales > SG8-39 > SZAS-79. Next base: position 3,295 of record JANXRZ010000098.1, read on the forward strand.
CGCCGTGACCGAGAGCGGGAGGTAAGACGCGTGCGAGAGAATCGCCTCGCCATAGCGGCGCGTGTACTCCGGGTGCGCCATCTCGACTACGAGGTCCGGCTTGCGCGAAGCGCTTTGCGCCAAGTCTTCCAGCACGAGGTCCGGCGCCACGCCTTTGAGCCGTGCCCCGGTGCGATTGTGGACGTACGCCACTTCCAGCCCGAGCCCGGGCTGCGAGCGAATGCGCTCGTACACCTGCGAACCGATGAAGCCGAAGCCGATGAGCCCTACTCGAGTCGGCTTGCGGGGAGCCGCAGCCGTCATTGCATCACCCAGCCGGCGGCTTTCACCTGCGGCGCCCAGAGCGCCATGCCGGCCTGCACTTTCTCGCCCATGGCGGCGGGAGTTCCCGGCGCCGGCTCGAACACGAGCTTGGTCATGCGCTCCCGCACGTCGGGGAGCGCGAGCGCCTTCGCAAGCGATGCGTTCAGCCTCTGCACGATCGCCGCGTCGGTCTTCGCCGGCGCGAACATTCCGAGCCAGTAGTCGAACTCGAGCTTATAGCCGAGCTCGGCAAACGTCGGCACGTCGGGCACCAGCGGGCTGCGCCGCTGGTCGACCACCGCCAGGATTCGCAACCGACCTGCCGCGTGCGGCTCGAGGAAATCGCCCATCGCTGTGGTGCCTGAAGCAAGCTGGCCGCCAAGCAGGTCCTGCACGAGGGGGGCCGACCCTTTGTACGGGACCGTGGTGAGCGGCACGTTCGCCTGCTTGGCCAGCGACAGCATGCCGAAGTGCGGAATGCTGCCGGGGGCGGGGACGCCGACATTGGCGTTGCCGGGATTCGCACGCGCCCATGCAATGAATTCGGGCAGCGTCTTTACGCCGGTATTCGACGCCACGGCGAAAGCACCGAGATACCGGGCGACCTGTCCCACGGGCGTGAAGTCGCGCACCGAGTCATAGCCTGGCGCGTTGACGGTGAGCGGCACGATCACCATCGAGTGGTCCGGTGTGAGCAGCAGCGTCTTGCCATCGGGCGCGGCCTGTTTGACCGCCTGCGCGGCGAGCTGGCCACCGGCCCCTGCGCGCGTCTCGACGATGAAGGGCACGCCGAGATCGTCCTTCATCTTGTCTGCGATCACTCGCGCAACCACGTCGATTGTGCCGCCGGCCGGAAAGCCGACCAGGATGCGGACCGGGGCGCCACCCGTCTGGGAGAAGGCGGGGCCCGCAGAAAAGCACAGGGCAAGCAGGGCGAGGGAAAGGGTGCGCATCGTGGTGTCCTTCAGGTTACGGCATTGCGTTGGTGGAATTCAGGACGGTCCCAAACGCGGGTCGCCAGCACTTCGCGAAGACTCTCGGCTGCGTCCCAGGCGTCAGCGTACCGCGTGTAGAGCGGCGTGAAGCCGAAGCGCAGCAGGCCGGGCTCACGGTAGTCGCCGATCACGCCGCGCGCAATAAGCGCCTGCATGACGGCATAGGCCTGGTCGTGATGAAAGCTCACCTGGCTTCCGCGAAGGGATGGCTCGCGCGGACTTGCGAGCGTGAGTCCGAGACCCGCGCAGCGCTCTTCCACCACCGAGATGAAAGCTTCGGTCAAGGCAATCGACTTCGCTCGAACGCGGTCGATGCCGGCTTCCAGCATGAGGTCGATGCCGCATTCGGCAACCGCCATAGAGAGGATCGGCTGTGTGCCGCAGAGGAAACGTCCGATGCCCTTCGCAGGGCGATACTCGGGCGAAAATTCAAAAGGGGCGGCATGGCCCCACCAGCCGGACAACGGCTGCTCGATCGAGTTGTGGTGGGAAGGGGCGGCGTACAGGAAGGCGGGCGCGCCCGGCCCGCCGTTCAGGTATTTGTAGGTGCAGCCCACTGCAAAGTCGGCGCCGGCTTCCACCACGCCAACGGGCAACGCGCCAACCGAATGCGCAAGGTCCCAGACTGCGAGCGCCCCACATTCGTGGGCGAGGCGCGTGAGGCCGGCGAGGTCATGCATCGCGCCGGTGCGGTAATTGACATGGGTCAGCATGAGCACTGCCGTGTCATCGCGAAGCGCAGCGGGGAGGGCGGCCGGATTGTCGACCACGCGCAGCTCGTGCCCTGCGCCAAGGAAGCGAGACAAGCCCTGCGCGATGTAAAGGTCGGTCGGAAAATTCTCCCGCTCGGAGACGATTACGCGTCTTTCCGGCCGCAGCTTGAGCGCAACCGCCAGGACTTTGAAGAGGTTCGCAGACGTCGTGTCGGTTGCGACAACGGTGTCCTTTCCGGCCCCTATGAGTTCGGCGATCTTGTCCCCAAGCCGCCCCGGGAGTTCGAACCAGCCGGCGGTGTTCCAGCTTTTGATGAGGTCATGGCCCCATTCCGGCCCGAGAACCCGGCCGGCCGCGGCCAGGGCCGCCTTGGGGCGGGCGCCGAGGGAATTCCCGTCGAGGTACAGAATCCCTTCCGGGAGGTCGAATTGCCCCCGGAAATCGGCCAGCGGGTCGGTAACGTCCTGGCCGGCGAGCGAGGCACGGGTTGTCGAAGCGGTTGTACTGCGAAACATATCTAAAGTCTATCCGTTTCCTTACAGACGCCTGTCCGGCCCAAGGCGTAACGTGAAAGTACTATTGGCGGATCGTGTTGCCCCAGTAGTTTTCCCGGTCCCGTCCCCCTACAATTCAAGCAGTTGGCGTCGGGGGGCGAAAACGCGGGGACGACTGCAGTTCGAGGTACGGCAGATACCGACCCAACTTGGACCAGGATCGACTGGTCCGGAAAGAGACAGCGCATGGCTAAAGTCCTAGTCGTCGACGACCGCCCGGTAAATCGGGAACTGGTCGTGGACCTGCTCACGCTCGACAATCACCAGGTCTTAGAGGCATCCGACGGGTTCGAGGGGCTCAACCTCGTGCGCTCGGAGCATCCGCAAGTTGTCATTTCCGACATCCTCATGCCGACCATGGACGGCTACGAATTCGTGCGCAGGCTGCGTGCCGACCCCGAGATCTCGCAGACCGAAGTCATCTTCTACACGGCGCACTATCGCGAGCGCGAGGCGCACAACCTGGCGGAGGCGTGCGGCGTATTCCGCGTCCTCGTCAAGCCGTGCGATCCGGACGACATCCTTCGGGCCGTGGACGAGGCGGTGGAATCGCGCCGGGCCGGCCCGCCGCCGGTCGCCCAAGGGTTCGTCAACCAGCACGTGCGCCTCCTTGCCGACCAGCTCTTCAAGAAGACGAGCGAGCTGCATTCGCTCGAGCAGCGCGTTGCCGCGCTTCACGAGCTCAACTTCCAGTTCGCGCAGGAGGACGACCCGCAGAGACTGCTCGAGGATTTTTGCCGCGGCGCGCGGGACCTTACTGGCGCAAAGTACGCCGTCCTGGCCGTAAAGGCGCCTGAAGGGGGCCTTCCGTACACGACGATCAGCGGCATGGATCCGCAGATGGCCGCCGGGCTCAAGGTGGCGCGCGTCAATGCCGGCGCTATTGGCCAGGTGTTTTCGGAGCGCCGTTCGCGGCGGTTTGCCGGACCGGTCAGGACGGGCGAGGCCATGGGCCTGCCCGAAGGGTTCCCGGAGTTCCGGTTCGCGCTCGCAGCACCGATCCTCGCGCAGAACGAGGCGTTCGGCTGGATCTGCCTGGCCGACAAGCCGGGCGCCGATGACTTCAGTCCCGAGGACGAACTCTTCCTCATCTCCATGGGCACGCAAGTGGGCCGCATCTACGAGAGGGGCCTCCGTCACAAGAACGCCATCGAGGAATTGGTCAGCCTGCGCGTCGAGATCGAGCGGCGCCGCCAGGCCGATCGCGAGATGACGAGCCTGCTTGAGCACCTCAGCGCAAACGAGCGCGAGATCGTGCGCATGGTTTCCGAGGGCATGTCGACAGTTGAAGTGGCGCAGTCCCTCGTGCTGTCGCCGCGAACCGTAGAAGCTTACCGCTCGCGCGTGATGCACAAGCTGGGGATTCCGGACCTGCCTTCGCTGGTGAAGTTCGCGATTCGCAGTGGCATCACTTCCTTGGATAAGCAAAGTAGCTGACAATAGCGGCCGCAAAGCGGCTTTGGCAGGGGGGAGGGATGGTGGCAACTGCGCTCGGGCTCGAAGACGCATTCCGTGCCACTTTCGAGCAGGCGGCCATCGGCATTGCGCATTCGTCTCCCGACGGTCGGTTCCTCCGCGTCAACCGCAAGTTCTGCGAAATGGTCGGGTACCCGGAAACGCCGTTGCTCGAGCGCACGTTCCTCGACCTCACGCACCCGGCGGACGTGCAGGTGGCGCGCGATCGCATGGCGCGCATCCTCAATGGAGAGGCGATCGCTTCGTCCTACGAGCCGGAGAAGCGCTACATCCGCAAGGACGGTTCGGTTCTCTGGGTCATGGTTGCGGTGGCGCTCGTGCGAACGAAGGAAGGCACGCCCGATTATTTCATTACGGTGTTGCACGACATCACCGAGCGAAAGCGCTCGGAAGCCCTGACGCAGCTCGAGCACGTTATCGCCCGGAGCCTCGCCGGCACCGACTCGGCAGACAACACGCTGAAAGCAGTCATTCGCGCGGTCTGCGAATCGGAGAAGTGGGAACTTGGCCGCTATTGGCGCGTGGACGAGGCCGCGGGCTTGCTGCGCGCCGGTGTGCCGTGGTGTGCGCCGGACCCTGCCATCGAGCGGTTCCTGGCGACTGGGAAGGAGGTGACGTTCGTGCGCGGCGCCGGCTGGGTGGGGCGCACCTGGGCATCGGGTAAGCCGGAATGGATACCGGATATCACCCTGGACGACCGCCTGGTGCAGAAGAACATCGTGTGGGAAACCGGCCTGCGGGGCGTGTTCGCCTTCCCGGTCGTCGCAGAAGGGGCGACGGTCGGCGTGCTCTCTTTCGCCAGTCGTGAGATCCGTGAACCGGACGGGCGCCTGCTGGCGACGGCGCGCGCCATCGGCAGCCAGGTCGGGCAGTTCCTGCGCAGCAATGAAGCGGAGGAGAGCCTGCGTCGGTTCCGTGCCGCGATGGACGTCTCGGCGGACTTCGTGCTGCTGATCGACCCGGTTTCGTTACGCTATCTGGATGCGAACGACGCGGCCTGTCGGGCGCTCGGCTACAGCCATGCCGAGATGGTTGCGCTCGGTCCGCTCGATATTTTCTCGGCAACTCGCGAACAGCTCACGGCGGCTTATGCCAGGCTCATCGCGGGTGAGCTGGAGGCGACGGCGGTCCACGGCGTGTACCGGTGCAAGGACGGGTCGTCCATGCCGGTCGAATCTTTCCGCCGGGCGGTCCCGTCGCTGAACGGAAACGTCATTGTGAGCGTTGCACGCGACGTCACCGAGCGCAAAAAAGGCGAAGAGGCCTTGCGCAGGTTCCGCCTGGCGATGGATGCGACCTCCGATGCCATTTACCTGACCGATCGCGCCACGTTGAGGTTCCTCGACGTGAATGAGGCGGCGTGCCGCATGCAAGGGTGTACGCACGAGGAGTTGATGAGGCGCAGTCCCATCGACGTCCTCGGCCAGACCGAAGAGGAGATTGCGGCGATTTACGATTCGGTGATCGCGGGCGGGCGAGGCACCGACCCCCTCGAACTCATGCGAATACGCAAGGACGGCTCGGTCGTGTGGGTTGAGCTGCAGCGGCGGGCCCAGCACACGCCGGAGGGGTGGATCATCATCACGGTGGTGCGCAACATCACCGAACGTAAAAAGCTCGAAGAGCGCCTCCAGCAGCAGGCCAACTACGACAACCTCACGCAATTGCCGAACCGCGCGCTGTGCTACGACCGCCTGCGGCAGGCGCTGATCCAGGCGAAGCGCAAATCGGGCATCGCGAGCCTGCTCTTCATCGATCTCGACAAGTTCAAGTACGTGAACGACACCTTCGGGCATGGGGCCGGCGACGAACTGCTCCAGCAGGTAGCCAAGCGACTGCTGTTATGCGTGCGCGCCGGCGACACAGTAGGGCGCCTCGGGGGCGACGAATTCGTGATCGTTCTCCCTGAAATCACGGAGGCGAAGGATGCGGGCCTGATCGCGCGCAAGGCTATCGACACGCTTGCAGCCTCATTCCAGCTCGACGGTCATGTGGCCTCCATCTCGGCCAGCATCGGCATCGCTTCGTTCCCGGCCGACGGGGATTCGGTCGAGATCCTGATCCGCAACGCCGACTCGGCTATGTTCAAGGCGAAGGAGGCCGGCCGCAACGGATGCGCCTTCTATTCGGCCGACACGCCTGCCTAGAAACGCGCCGCGAGCGAGCGGCCTAAAACTGGTACTTGCGCAACCCCCCGTCCACGGGAATGACTGTGCCGGTGATGTAGCGCCCCCGCTGGGAAGAAAGGAAACACACCAGGTTCGCAATGTCCTCCGGCTGCCCGTACTCGCCCACCGGGATCTCGTGCTCCGACTGCCACTTGCGGTATTCAGGCGTGTAGTTTCGCAGGATCTGCTCGCTGATGATGCGGCCGGGCGGGATCGAGTTGACCGTGATGCCGTGCTTGCCCACTTCACGTGACAAACCCTTGGCCCACGAGTGCATCGCCGCCTTCGCGCAGAACGCGCCGTTGATGCCCTCGGGCTCGCTTTTTCCGGTGATGTTCACGATGCGGCCCCAGCCGCGCGAAATCATCTGGTCGAGCAGCTTGTGGGCGAGCTGCCGCTGGCGCGTGAAATTCAGGGTCAACGCCTCGTTCCATTGCTCTTCGCCCGTGTCGAGCGAGAACTTGCGGCTGCCGCCGGCGTTGTTCACAAGGATGTCCACCGACCCCAGGCCTTCCAGCGCAGCGCGGGAGATTTCCGCGGCAGCGTCTTCGCGCATGAGGTCGCATTCGATGATCACCGGAACTGCGCCGCCTTTGGCAACGATTTGCGCCGCGACCTCATCGAGCAAAGCGCGCCGTCGCGCCGCAAGCGCCACTTTCACGCCTTCTTCGGCCAGCGCGATCGCGATGCCTCGCCCGATGCCGGTGCTTGCACCGGTGACGAGCGCAGTCTTGCCATTCAGTCCAAGGTCCATGTCCGTTCCTCCGAGGGGGCGAGTTTACAGCGGCGCATGCACGCGCCCGGCGCTTCAGTCGGCGGTCGCGCCCGTCGACTTCACCACGGGCGCCCACTTCTCGATTTCGCGCCGCACGAAAGCATCGAACTGCTCGGGGGTCGAGGCCACCGGGTCCATGCCGAACTGGAGCATGCGTTCGTTCAGGTCGGGCGTCCTCACCGCTGCTGCCACGTCGGCATAAATGCGGTTCACCAATTCGCGAGGCGTTCCTCCTGCGGCGATAAGCCCGAACATTCCGACCGCATCGAACCCCGGCACGTTCTCGGCAAACACCGGGATGCCGGGAGCAAGCGGCGTGCGCGCGGCGCCCATGAGACCGATGGTCTTGATCTTGCCTGCTTTGGCATGCTGCGTGAGCGCCGGCTGGATGGGATCGACGATGAGGTCGATGCGTCCGCCGAGCAGGTCGTTCTGCGCGGGCGCGCTTCCCTTGTACGGCACGTGGACCAGCTGGATGCCCGCCATCGAGTTGAGCAGTTCCGTCCCGAGATGCGACGAAGTGCCCGCGCCCGCCGTGCCGTAAGTGATCTTGCCGGGGCGCTTCTTCGCAAGCGCAATCAACTCCGCCGGCGTGTTCGCCTCAAGCGTTGGATGCGCCGCCACCAAAAGGTGAAGCACGCTCAGCTGCGTGACGCCGGAAAGATCCTTGAGCGTGTCGTACGGCATATTGCGCCGCAGGCTGGGATTGATGACGTGCGCCATCGTCACCATGCCGAGCGTGTGACCGTCGGGTGCGGACTTCGCAATGAAGTCAGTCCCGACGACGGTGCCCGCGCCTGGCTTGCTTTCCACAATCACCGGCTGCTTCCACGTCTCCTGCAGCCGGCTCGCAAGCAGCCGCGCAAACGCATCCGTCGGTCCGCCCGGCGGAAAGGGCACGACGAGACGCACCGGCTTTGACGGAAAGCCCTGCCCATGAGCAAAAGTCATTGCCAATGTCCCCAACAGAACACATGCAGCGCGAACGAGTTGGCGAATGTGCATTTGTAGGACTCAGGTGAAAATGCGTGTAGGTTTTATCCTACATATTACCCACTGGCGACATGCTAGATTTCGCCCATCGGTAATTCTTACAACGCATTCCCGCAGCCGAACTGCGGCTCTCTGGGAGGGAAGATGGATCTAAAGGCTCGCTTTGGCCGGAACCTTGTTGTGGCCGGACTGGCAGTTTTCGTGTGCGGCTGCAGCACCGTCGAGTACCGCACCGCGGCGACTGCGATCGAAGTGATCGAGAGCAATTACATCGAGTCGACCAATGACGCCGAGATCGTCCATGTGGAAACGCCGTCCCGGAAGGTTGCCGCGCTCAGGGCTGCAAACGCCTCGTGACCCGCAGCGATTCAGGCTTCGCCGCCCGCCGTGTCGCGCGAAGAGGAAAGAGTCTCCAGGAGCATGCGCAGCTGGGGCGTGTCGAGTGACTTGTCGAAAAAGTAGGATGCCCCGAACTTCGTAGCCAGGCGCCGGATGTTCGGGCCGACATGGTTGCTGTAAATGATTTTCACCAGTCCCGGGCGCTCGCCCGTCGCGGCCAGTTGCTTGAGCACCCCTATCCCGTTGCCTTCCTTGAGTTCCAGGTCGAGGATGAGCACTTCGCAGTCGTGCCCGTCAAGCCAGTCGAGCGCCGCCTGTTGGGTTTCCGCATAGCCCTCGAGTTTCAGGCCGCGGATGTCCTCGAGATTCTCAATGACGAGCGTTCGCACGGCAGGCAGGTCCTCCACGAGGAAGACCCGAATGTCGCCGTCTGAATTGGGGAGCCCGGGTTGTGCGGAACTTTCGATGATTGCTTGCCGGTGCAGTGGGGCGGGAAAGGGGGCCGCCCCGTGCTTGCGGGACGATGGAAACGCATAAGTGAAAATATCACGCCGGCCCCCTGCCACATATCGGCGTTGCGCTTACAGTTTTCGTTGCTGTGGCGCGCCGTCCCTAGTCGACAAGGTTGTTCTTGATGGCGTAATAGGTGAGGTCCGCATTGCTGGTCATTTTCATTTTTTCCAGAATGCGCATGCGATACGTGCTCACCGTCTTGACGCTGAGACTCAGGTCTTCCGCAATCTTGGTCGGGCCCTGGCCCTGCGCGAGGCGGCAGAAGATCTGGAATTCGCGCTCAGAGAGCGTGCCGTGCAGCGGACCGTCGCTGCTCTCGTCAATGTCCACCGCGAGCAATTGCGCTACGGCGGGGCTCACGTATTTGCGGCCCGAAACGACGGTGCGGATTGCGCTCACCAGTTCGCCGGCCATCGCCTCTTTCTGGAGGTAGCCGCTGGCGCCGTTGCGCAGCAGCTGTACCGCATAGCGATTCTCAGGGTGCATGCTGAGGATGAGGACGGGGAGGTCGGGCTTTTCCCGCTTGATCTGCTTCAGGATCTCCACGCCGCTCTTGTCGGGCAGCGAGATGTCGAGCAGCACGACGTTCCAGTCCTGCGCGCGTACGAACCGCAGCGCTTCGTCGGAGTTGGTGGCGTCGCCTGCTATCTGCATGTCCGGCGTGTCGGTGAGGAAATTCCTCAGGCCGGCGCGGACGACCGCGTGGTCGTCGACGACGAGGATCTTGATCTGCGCGTTCATTGGCGAGTTCATTTGCATGGCCCCCTTTTCCCCTGGCGCTTAACTGTTGAATTCGCGGCGAGCAGGCTGGCGGGATACGCCGTTGCCATACTCGTGCAGACGATTGTAAAGCGTTTTGAGGCTGACACCGAGGATCTCGGCGGTCCGGGTCTTGTTCCCGCCGCAGCGATCGAGGGTGGCGCAGATCAGGTTCTTTTCCGATTCCGCGAGGCTCGTCCCGAGCGCGACCATCACGCGGTCCTCGGGTGGCTGCGCCGGGCTCGAACTCGACATCGCGCGGGCGACGCCCAACTCGAGCGTATCGTCCGCGAGCAGGTAAGCCCTCTGGACGAGATTCTTGAGCTCCCGAACGTTGCCCGGCCACTGATAGCTGTGGAGGAACAGCTGGGACTCGCCGGAAAACGCTTTTTCCGACTTGCCCTCCTCGTTCAGCTGGTCGAGGAACAGTTGCGCCAGCAGGTCGATGTCGCTGCCGCGATCACGAAGCGCCGGCAGGTCGATCGGGATGACCGAGAGCCTGTACAGGAGGTCTCCCCGAAGCAGCCCGGCTTTGACGGCCTGGTCCGGGCATCGGTTGGTCGCGGCAATAACGCGCACCTTCACTTCGATTTCGGTGTCGCCGCCGACGCGGCAGAAGCGGCCGGTCTCGAGGACGCGCAGCAGCTTCACCTGCATGTCGAGCGGCATTTCGGTCACTTCATCGAGGAACAGCGTTCCGCCGCTTGCTCGCTCGAAGCATCCTTTTCGCAAACGCACTGCACCCGTGAAGCCGCCGCGCTCATGGCCGAACAATTCCGCCTCGACGAGGTTCGGTGGAAAGGCGCCGCAGTTCACCGCCACGAAGGGGTGCTGGCTGAGCGTGCTCATCTTGTGGATCGTCGTTGCGGCTAGTTCCTTGCCGGTACCGCTTTCGCCTTTGATCAGCACGACTGCCTGCGACGGGGCAACCTTCCCGAGCAGCCGGAACAGTTGTTGCATGATCGGCGAGGCGCCGTACAAATCGCCGAACCGGCTGGCCGCATGCGAGCGCGGACGCAGCTGCGCGGGGACCGAGCGTGGGGCGATGCCTGCAGTCAGCGCCTCGAGGGTTCCTATGTTGAACGGCGGCGAGTCCAAGACTTCGCTGCGGGTTGCTTCGGACATCGATCTCTCCTAAAACGCGTTTGTCGAATTTCTGGTTTTGCTTGTGGGTGTAAGTATTCTCGGGACTGGCCGATTTCGGGGTGATCCGGTTTCGGCTGATTCGTTTGTAGGAAAAACACCTACACGGCGGGCCGTGGGCGCGCGTAAGTCGCGAAATTCCGGGCTTATTGCACGATTCCGGCGAGAAATTACAACCTGCGGGCCCGTAAAAGCGGCTAAAGCCTTGAGCGGAGGCTGGCCGCTGGTTGGCACGGGGCTTGCGAATACCAGCGCAAGTGGAGCAGGCGACGCGCAATTTTTGCGCGTAGTCACGTCAACTGGCCTCAGTCAACTGGCCTCAAAGGGAGTGATGCGCGGATGAATAAACGGGAGCGTCCCGTAGGCGCCGGACTGCTTGCTGTGGTGGCTATGGCATTTACCGCGCTACCGCTCGTTCTTGATGCGCAGCCAGCAGGACCCTCCGGATATGTAACCGACCAAGGAGGGTCCGCGCTGCGCAACACGAACTACTTATGCTGGCATACAGGCTACTGGACGCCTGCAGCGGCCATCGCCGAGTGCGACCCAGATCTCGTCGCAAAGCCGTCTGGCAAAGCGGCCGTGCCGCCTGAGAAAGACCCGCCAGTCTCGCGCTCTTCGCCCTCGCCCGTGCAAGCGTCCGGCCGCGTGAAGGAAGCAGCTCGGGATGCGGGGCCGAGGTTGAAGGACCGTAACTAGCCGTCGATGAAGGGCAGTTTCAGGACTCAGGCGCTCGGGACGAACACGTCGACGGTAGTGCCGACGCCGTTCTCGCCGCGGCGGATTTCGAACGTGCCGCCGACCATGGAAATACGCTCGCGTGCTTCGAGCAGGCCATGCCCCGAAAGGCGATCGAATGGATTGTCCGGCAGCCCGCTGCCGTTATCGGTGATGCGCATTCGGGTGCCCGAGGCGTCTGCCTTCAGCGAAAGCGTGAGCTGCGAAGGCTTCCCGTGCGCAGCAGCGTTGCCGAGGGATTGCTGCGCCACCGTGAACAGCGCGATAGACGAGTCGCGATGCAGTGTCCCGAGGTCGTCCGGGAGGTCGGTGGCGCATTCGAGGCCGGTTCTCTCGGCCAAATCTTCGCAATGTCCTCGTAAAGCCTCGGCGAGGTCCATGTTATCAAGGGCGCTCGGGCGGAGGTCTTCTATCATCCGGCGACTCAGTCCCACCACCGTTCGCAAGGACTCGAGCGCCCTGCGAAGCCGTACTGCAAGCGCGGGATCGACGCTCTTCAGCTTGTCTTCGACGGAGGCCACATCGAGGTTGACCGCGGTAAGGTTGGAGCCGAGCTCGTCATGGAGTTCCCGGGCCAGCCGCGCTTTTTCGTTGTCGTTCTTGCGGATGAGGTGGTGGACCAGCCGGCAAAGCTGCTCCTCCCGGCCTTCGCTTGCGTTCTTTCCAGGCGTTTCGTTTATCGCTGATGACATCCCGAAGTCCTTTCTACCGCATCTGCTGGCGAACCGGGTGGCAAATGTCCGCGAGTGCATGGTATCCAAGTGCGCAAGCGCTCGCTATAGGAGAACCCGCTTCAGCCCTTTCCCGAAATCACTACAAATCGTCGGACGAAGGCGGCACTGGTTGCGCCGCCCGCGCCTCGCCTGCCGGGTATTATTCCGCTTCCAGAAACAGTTTGCCGCCCGTCTCGGAGACCTGATGCAAGACAAGGAATTTCGCGCCCTGATCCACGACCTTCGCAATCGGATTGCGCCGATTCGAAATGCGACGCACCTGCTGCGGCTGCGGGGCGGCGGGGAGGCCTGGCTGCAGGACACGGCCGCGCTCATCGAAAGGCAGGTGCAGGCCATGGCGGAGCTGCTCGATGCCGCGACGCCGACCCGGACGCCGGACATCGAGCCGCCGGCAGCAAAGGAACCGGTCGCGCAGCCCTCGGTCGTGCAGCCCAATAAGGCAGGGCGCACCCGCCGGGTCCTGATCGCGGACGACAGCCCCGCGGTCTGCGAATCCCTGGCGGCGGTCCTGCGCGATCTTGGACACGAAGTGAAGACGGCAAATGACGGGCTTGAGACGATCGATACCGCGACGGCATGGATGCCCGACCTCGTCCTCCTGGACATCAACATGCCGAAACTGAACGGGTATGAAACCGCACGCCGCCTTCGCGCCCAGTTCCCGTCGTCCGCAATGCGCCTCGTGATGATCAGCGGTGCGGACATCGACAACGGCGTGCTCGCTGCGGCGCGGCAGGCGGGCTTCGACGATTGCCTCGACAAGCTGGTGGATCTTGCGGCGCTGAGGAAAGTGCTCGATACCTGAGAATGCTCCGCACTTGTAATTTTTACAGGCAAATGCAAGATCGATACCAAGTGCGCACTCGATTTATTTTCGTTTTGCATTGAAGACGATTGAGCGCAATGGCTATCATGTTTCGATAATCATCGAAGCGTGAATGCCTTGGGAGGCTTCGCGTAGCGCCCATGCCGGGCTCCAGTTCGTTGAAGGAGCGCACAATGCAGGTAATAGACCAACCCACCCTCGTAGGCAACGAATTCGGGCAGGTGCTCGGCGCACTTGCAGCCCTCAAGCGTGGCGAGCGCTCGGTGAGGCTGCCGAGCGAGTGGTCGGGGCTCCCGGGCAAGGTGGCTGACACGTTCAATGACGTAGCGGCACTGAACGAGCGCATGGCGGAAGAGCTTGCCAGATTGCGCAAAGTCGTGGGCAAGCAGGGCAAGCTGCTCGAGCGAGGATCGATTGGGGATGTGCGCGGGTTCTGGCGCGAGTCGATTGACGACGTGAATGCGCTGATCGATGACCTCGTGCATCCTACCAGCGAGACCGCGCGCGTGATTGGCGCCGTTGCACAGGGCGATCTCTCTCAGAAAATGGCGCTCGAAGTCGATGACGATCCGTTGCAGGGAGAATTCCTGCGTACGGCGACAACGATCAACAAGATGGTGGACCAGCTCGGGTCGTTCGCCTCCGAAGTGACACGCGTTGCCCGAGAGGTCGGAACGGAAGGCAAGCTCGGCGGCCAAGCGCAAGTGCGCGGCGTGGCGGGCACGTGGAAGGACCTCACGGACTCGGTGAACTCCATGGCAGGCAATCTGACCGGCCAGGTCCGGAACATTGCCGAGGTCACCACGGCCGTGGCGACGGGCGACCTGTCCAAGAAGATCGAGGTCGACGTCAAGGGCGAGTTCCTCGAGCTCAAGAACACGATCAACACGATGGTCGACCAGCTGCGTTCGTTCGCGGCCGAGGTGACGCGGGTCGCGCGCGAGGTGGGCACCGAAGGCAAGCTCGGAGGCCAGGCGAGGGTGGAAGGCGTATCCGGCACCTGGAAAGACCTGACCGACAGCGTGAACTTCATGGCCTCAAACCTGACCTCGCAGGTGCGCAACATCGCCGAGGTGACGACCGCGGTCGCGAGCGGCGACTTGTCCAAGAAAATCACGGTCGACGTGAAGGGCGAGATTCTCGAGCTCAAGGACACCATCAACACAATGGTGGACCAGCTCTCCTCGTTTGCCGCAGAGGTGACGAGGGTGTCGCGCGAAGTCGGCACCGAAGGAAAGCTCGGCGGGCAGGCGCAGGTGCAGGGCGTGGCCGGCACCTGGAAGGACCTCACCGATTCGGTGAACTTCATGGCTTCGAACCTCACCGACCAGGTGCGCAACATCGCCGACGTGACCACCGCGGTGGCCAAGGGCGATCTGTCGAAGAAAATTACCGTGGACGTGCGCGGCGAGATTCTCGAGCTGAAGAACACCGTGAACACGATGGTGGACCAGCTGTCTTCGTTCGCCGCAGAGGTGACGCGCGTTTCGCGCGAGGTCGGCACCGAAGGCCGATTGGGCGGGCAGGCGGATGTGCGCGACGTGGCCGGCACCTGGAAAGATCTGACCGACTCCGTGAACTTCATGGCCTCGAACCTCACCTCGCAGGTCCGGAACATCGCGGAAGTAACGACCGCGGTGGCCTCGGGCGACCTCTCCAAGAAGATCACGGTAAACGTGAAGGGCGAAATCCTCGAGTTGAAGAACACCGTGAACACGATGGTGGACCAGCTCTCGTCTTTCGCGGCGGAGGTGACGCGGGTTTCGCGCGAGGTTGGTACGGAAGGGCGACTCGGCGGGCAGGCGGACGTGCAGGGGGTGGCCGGCACGTGGAAAGACCTGACCGATTCGGTGAACTCGATGGCCGGCAACCTCACCGGCCAGGTGCGAAACATCGCTGACGTGACGACCGCCGTGGCCAAGGGCGATCTCTCCAAGAAGATCACCGTGGACGTCAAGGGCGAGATCCTGGAGCTCAAGAACACCATCAACACCATGGTGGACCAGCTTTCCTCGTTTGCCGCGGAAGTCACCCGTGTGGCACGCGAAGTCGGCACCGAAGGAAAGCTCGGCGGCCAGGCGCAGGTGCAGGGCGTGGCAGGCACCTGGAAGGACCTGACCGACTCGGTTAACTTCATGGCGTCGAACCTGACCTCGCAAGTGCGGAACATCGCGGAGGTCACGACGTCGGTCGCCACCGGTGACCTCTCCAAGAAGATCACGGTGGACGTAAAGGGAGAGATCCTCGAGCTCAAGGACACCATCAACACGATGGTGGACCAGTTGCGGTCGTTTGCGGCGGAGGTGACGCGCGTTGCGCGGGAAGTCGGAACCGAAGGCCGCCTCGGCGGCCAGGCGGACGTGCAGGGCGTAGCCGGGACATGGAAAGACCTCACCGATTCGGTGAACTCGATGGCCTCGAACCTCACCGCGCAGGTGCGGAACATCGCCGACGTCACCACTGCCGTGGCGAAGGGCGACCTCTCGAAGAAGATCACCGTGGATGTGCGCGGCGAGATCCTCGAAGTGAAGAACACCGTGAACACGATGGTCGACCAGCTCTCGTCCTTTGCGGCCGAAGTGACGCGCGTCGCGCGCGAGGTCGGCACCGAAGGAAAGCTCGGCGGGCAGGCGCAGGTGCAGGGCGTTTCCGGTACGTGGAAGGACCTGACCGATTCGGTGAACTTCATGGCCGGCAACCTCACGGCCCAGGTGCGCGGCATTGCAAAAGTGGTGACCGCGGTTGCCACCGGCGACCTCAAGCAGAAGCTCACGGTGGAAGCCAAGGGCGAGATCGCGGCGCTCGCCGACACGATCAACAGCATGACGGACACCCTCGCGACCTTTGCCGACCAGGTGACAACGGTGGCGAGGGAGGTGGGCGTCGAGGGCAAGCTCGGCGGCCAGGCAAAGGTGCCGGGCGCGTCGGGAACCTGGAAGGCGCTTACCGAAAACGTGAACGGGCTGGCCGCGAACCTCACGACGCAGGTTCGAGCGATCGCGGAAGTGGCGACGGCGGTGACCGAAGGCGACCTCACGCGCTCGATCGCCGTGCAGGCGCAGGGCGAGGTCGCCGTACTGAAGGACACGATCAACGAGATGATCGTGAACCTCAAGGACACGACGGAGAAAAACACCGAGCAGGACTGGCTGAAGACCAACCTTGCCAAATTCAGCCGCATGCTCCAGGGCCAGCGCGACCTCAAGACCGTCGGCCGATTGATCCTTTCGGACCTCGCGCCGGTGGTGAAAGCGCAGCACGCGATGTTCTTCGTGCTCGACAGCACGCAGGAACCCAATGAATTGGCGCTGCTCGCGAGCTACGCGGCCGAAGGGCTCGCAAGCCATGGACGGCGGATCCGCCTTGGCGAAGGCCTCATCGGCCAGTGCGCGTTGGAGAAGGAAAAGATCCTGCTCGACCACGCGCCGAGCGACTACATCCGCATCCGCTCAGGGCTGGGCAATGCGGCGCCACGCTCGCTCCTCGTGCTGCCGATCGTGTTCGAAGGCCAGGTAAAGGGCGTGCTCGAACTGGCTTCCTTCGAGGGCTTCAGCTCGACCCACCAGGCGTTCCTCGAGCAACTGACCGAATCGATCGGCATCGTGATCAACACGATCGAATCGAACACACGGACGGAAGACCTGCTCACGCAATCGCAGTCGCTCGCGCAGGAACTGCAGAGCCGCCAGGACGAACTGCAGCAGACCAACCAGGAACTCCAGGACAAGGCCGGCCAGCTCGCCCACCAGAACCAGGAGGTCGAACGCAAGAACCAGGAAGTGGAGCAGGCCCGCCAGGCGCTGGAAGAAAAGGCCCGCCAGCTCGCGCTCACCTCGAAGTACAAGTCCGAGTTTCTCGCCAACATGTCGCACGAGCTGCGCACGCCGCTGAACAGCCTGCTGATCCTTTCCGACCAGCTCTCGGGCAACACCGAAGGCAACCTGTCGCCGAGGCAGATCGAGTTCTCGAAGACGATCCACTCGTCCGGCAACGACCTGCTCATGCTGATCAACGACATCCTCGACCTCTCGAAGATCGAGTCGGGCACCGTCGTCGTCGATGTAGGCGAGCTGCCGATGACCGAGCTGTATCGCTACGTGGACCGCACTTTCCGCCCCGTGGCCGAGTCGAGGAAGCTCGACTTCCTCATACGGCTCGACGACAACCTGCCCGGTTCGATGTTCACGGACGCCAAGCGCCTGCAGCAGATCATCAAGAACCTGCTGTCGAATGCATTCAAGTTCACGCATCGGGGGCAGGTCACCCTGACCATCGAAGCGGCGGCCGGCGGCTGGAGCGCGGACAACGAGGCGCTCAACCGCGCGCCACAGGTGCTCGCCTTCTCCGTTTCCGACACGGGTATCGGCATCCCAGGGGAAAAGCAGCAGATCATTTTCGAAGCGTTCCAGCAGGCCGACGGCAGCACGAGCCGCAAATACGGCGGCACGGGCCTGGGGCTCGCCATCTCACGCGAGCTTTCGCGCCTCTTGCGCGGCGAGATCCGCCTGTTCAGCACGCCGGGACGAGGAAGCACGTTCACGCTGTACGTCCCGCAAAGCCACACGACGCAGCGCGCTCAAGCGGACGAGGCGGCCAATCCGCTCCTCGCCGCATCGGTGGCCGAAGCGCCGCGGATTGCCCGGGCGCCCACGCCTCTCCAAGTCCCGGCGATCGCAGAGCAGGACGCTGAAGACGGCCCCGGTATTGCGCTGAACGAGGCGCAGGACGACCGGGACTCCGTCCGGGCGGGAGACCCCGTCCTCCTCATCGTCGAGAACGACATCCGTTTCGCGAAGGTGCTGCTGGAGGCTGCGCGTGCAAAAGGCTTCAAGGGACTGGTGTCCGCCATGGGCGCGGCGGCGCTGGGCATGGCGAAGGACCTGAAACCTTCCGCCATCACGCTCGACATCCACCTGCCGGACATCGAGGGCTGGCGCGTACTCGAGCGGCTCAAGAATGACCTCGACACGCGCCATATCCCGGTCTGCGTGATCTCGACCGAGGAAGCGCGCGAGCGGGCTTGGCGCGCCGGTGCGTGGTCGTTCGTCGCCAAGCCGATCCGGAGCGCCGAGCGCATCAACGAACTGGTGGAGTCGGTCAAGGACCTCATCCATCGCAAAGGCGCGGGCGTGCTGCTGATCGCCCCCAGGGGTTCGAAGCTCGCGGCCTCGATCAAGTCTTTCGAGCACAACCTGCGCCTCACCCACGTGACCACTGCTTCCGCTGCCGTGGCACCCTTGTCCAAGCGCAAGCTCGATTGCATTGTCGCCTCGGCCGCGAGCATCGATCCGCTCGCGCTGCCGCCCCAACTCGCCGATGCGCTGGCCGAAGGGCGGCTGCCGCTCATCCTCTATGACGACGCAAATCGCATCCACGACGACGATGCGGCCTGGCACCGGCTGCTGAAGAACGGCCGGGTGCGCCTGGTGCGCTCGCCCGGGCGCTTTACCGACCAGCTGGCCTTCATGCTGCATTCGAGCGCCGGGCGGTTGTCTGAAGCGCACCGCGCGGAGCTGAAGGACCTGTACCAGTCGAACAAGCTGCTTGCCGGCAAGCGGGCGCTCATCGTCGATGACGACATGCGCAACATCTTCGCGCTCTCCTCGGTGCTCGAGGAGTACGACATGCAGATCAAGTCCACCGACAACGGGCGCGACGCGATCAGCCTGCTCGACCGCGACCCAAACGTCGACATCGTGCTGATGGACATCATGATGCCGGAGATGGACGGGCTGGATACCATGCGCGAAATCCGCAAGATCCAGGCGTGCCGCGACCTCCCGATCATCGCGGTCACGGCCAAGGCCATGAAAGGCGACCGCGAGCGCTGCATCGAGGCGGGCGCCTGGGACTACCTCTCCAAGCCCGTCGACACCGAGCAGCTCCTCGGCACGCTTCGCGCCTGGCTGCATCGTTGATGACGGCACCGGCGAATGTCCTTGTCGTAGACGACCGCGCGGACAAGCTCCTCGTCCTCGGTACGCTGCTCGAGCCGCTCGGCCAGAACGTGATCCTCGCGCACTCGGGCGAGGAAGCGCTCAAGGCGATGCTCGAGCAGGAGTTCGCGGTCATCCTCATGGACGTCAACATGCCGACGATGGACGGCCTCGAGACGGCCGCCCTGATCCGGGAACGAAAGAAGACCGCGCACACGCCGATCATCTTCATCACCGCCTATGCCGACGAGATGCACACGGCGCGCGGGTACTCGCTGGGCGCGGTCGACTACATCCTCACGCCGATCGTTCCAGAGGTGCTCTGCACGAAGGTCAAGGTCTTCGTCGATCTCTACCTCATGGCCGCGCAGATCAAGGACCAGGCCGACCAGCGGGTGGCGCTCGCCCATGAGCAAGCCGCGCGGCTCGCCGCCGAGGAAACCAGCCGGCGCCTGCGCGAAGCCGACGAGCGCAAGGACGAATTCCTCGCCATGCTCTCCCACGAGCTTCGCAATCCCATGTCGGCGATCCGCAACGCTGTGGAGCTCATGAAGATCGGCGGCCTGGCGCCGGAGAAAGTGAATTTCGCTCGCGACGTGATCGACCGGCAGTCCTCCCTCCTGGCGCACCTCGTGGATGATTTGCTCGACCTGTCACGCATCACCCGCGGGAAGATCGAGCTGCGCAGGCAGCGCTTCGACCTCGCCAAGGCGATCCAGTCCGCGGTCGAAACGAACCGGTCGCTCATCGAGACGCGCCGCCATGCGGTCAGCGTGTCGATCCCCGAGGAGAAGTTCATGCTCGACGGGGACTACGCCCGGACAGTGCAGATCGTGGCGAACCTCATCCACAACGCGGCCAAGTACACCTCCAGCGGCGGGAAGATCTCGGTCGAGGTGCACGACGAAACCGGCTGCACGGTGATCCGCGTGCGCGATTCCGGGATCGGTCTCCCTGCGGACAAGCTGGCCGACATCTTCGAGCCGTTCGTCCAGCTCGAGCGTGGCGCAAACGGGTCGCAGGGCGGCCTGGGCGTCGGGCTCACACTGGTTAAGACGCTCGTCGAACTGCACGGCGGCACCGTGAGCGCGCAAAGCGATGGGCCGGGGAAGGGAAGCGAGTTCGAGGTCCGCCTGCCGGGCCCGGCGGCCCAGCGCGTGGGCGCGAGCGCGCCCACGCGCCGGCGCGCGTCGGTCAGGGCGCGAGGATCAGCTTGAGCTTGTCGAGGTCCAGCGGCTTCACGAGGTGATGGTCTATCCCGGCTTCTGAAGAGCGCTTCCGGTCCGGTTCCTGTCCCCACCCGGTCAGCGCGACGATCAGCAATTCCGCCCCGGGGCACCGGCTGCGCACCTGGCGTGCGGCTTCGTAGCCGTTGATCCCCGGCAGCCCGATGTCCATGAGGATGACGTTGGGGGGCCGGTTCTCCGCGGCTGCGACGGCCGCTTCCCCGTCGTGCACAGCCTCGACGGCATGGCCAAGGGCCTCGAGGAGCATCTTGAGGCTGAGCGCCGAGTCTTCGTTGTCCTCGACGACCAGGATGCGTTTTTGGGCGGGCGTGCTCACCGGCGGGTCAGCTCATAGCTTCTCATTGGCCTGGACCAATGATAGCCGAGCCGGCCCGCCGTGCTGCGATCGGTTACGAGTTGCGGCTCAGGCAAGCCGCATGTCGTTGCGCACGGACCGCACGCCGGTCACCGAGCGCGCCGTCTCCACTGCGCGGACCATCACGTCCCGGCTGGCCACGAACCCGCTCAACTGCACGACCCCCCGGGAAGTCGATACGTGGATGCCCGCGTGCCCGACGTCCGGCGCTCGCAGCAGCGCGCTCTTGACCGCGGCGTTGACGAAGGTGTCGTCGCTTCCAGGTGCGAAGGCTACCCGCGCGAATGCGCTGGGCTGGCGCGAGGCGTTGATCGGGAATGACGAGCCGGGCAGCTTGAACAGGCGCGAGATCGGGGTCATGCAAGGCCTCCTTGGTGCGACGAAGTTAGCGCGGATGCGCGTCGTCCCGCCCCCGGCGCTGGCGCCAGAGGGCGAGGGAAATCGTATTGCGCAGGCCCGTGGGCTTGCTGCTCGTGCCCACAAGGCGCGGGGAGCGCGGGGTGCCGGCGACTGCGGCGAGGCGAAGCTTGCGCTGCGCGTAGTCGTCGCCGAGCCAGCGCAGCTGGGTTCTAGAGAGTCGGGCGAGCACGAAAGGCAGGAGAATGTGCCGCCGTTCCGCCAGGTTCCGCCGGATCATCTCTTTGAGGCGCACGAGCGAGGCCTCCCGGGCAGGCCGGGCCCGGGTCGAATCGCGGATTTCCGAAATGCGCATGGAGATGCCATGGCCCACAAGCAGGAAGCCGAAGACCAGCTTGTCGTCGTACGAGCGCAGGGCGGGGTAGAGGACCTCCTCTTCCGCCAGGCGCTGGATTGCGAGCATTTCGCAGATTCGGGCCAGCAGCCTGTCGCGGACCGACTGGGGGGCGTCCCGCTTTTCGGCCAGCCGATCGAACAATTCGGTGACGCGCGCGTCGTCCGCCTCAAGCAGTTCGACGATGGACTCGGCGGTCCTGCCGTCGTTTGCCCATTCCGGAATTCGTTCCAAGTGGCCCCCTTTCTGTCGTCTGGCGAACATAGGTCAAGCAGGTGCTTTTTTATGTCGTCATAAAGCGGAATTAGTCGTCAGAAATATCTGACATTAAAATCAGGCGACCGTAGCGGGTGCCGAAAACGGCTTTCTGGCCGCCCGATAAAATGACGCTTCATCCGGAGGAGACAACATGAACAAGAATCGCAGGACATTCCTGAAAACCACTGTCGCAGCAGGAACTGTCGCGGCCGCGAGCCCGCTCGCATCGTCGCCCGCGCAGGCGGCCGGCCAGGGCGCGAGGCTCGAGTCGCCCGCAATGGCCCGCAGCCTGACACTGCTCAACATGCGGCAGGGCAACCGGTACGCGCTCGGTGTCAAGACTGACAAAGGCGTCCTCGACGTCGCCCGGGCGGCCCGCGCCTTCAAGACGACGGCGCCGGTGACCACGGATGACGTCGTGCAGAACGGTGACCAGGGCCTCGGCGCGCTGGTCGCGCAGGCACTCGCCAAGGGTCCGCAGGGCCTCTATATCGATGAGGCGCGCGTGCAGTACGGGCCGTGCATTACCAATCCCGAGAAAATCCTCTGCGTCGGCCTCAACTACGCGCGGCACGCCAAGGAAACCAACAACCCGATCCCGAAGCTTCCGATCCTGTTCAACAAGTTCAACAATGCGCTCAACGCTCACAAGGGCACGGTGCGTATCTCGTCGATGGCGGCCGAGAAATTCGACTACGAATCTGAGCTCGTCATCGTCATGGGACGCCGCGCGACGAACGTAAGCGAGGCCGAAGCGCTCTCGTACGTGTTCGGCTATGCGACCGGGAACGATTTCACGGCACGCGACTGGCAGATGCGCAGCAGCCAGTGGATGATCGGCAAGACGATGGATGGGTCAGGGCTCGTGGGCCCCTACCTTGTCTCCTCGGACCTGGTCGGCGACCCGAACAACCTGAAGATCGAAGGGCTCGTGAACGGCGAGGTCCGCCAGTCCTCGAACACGAACGACATGGTGTTCAACTGCGCGCGGATCGTGAGTTACACCTCCAAGCTCATGACGCTGCAGCCGGGCGACATCATCTATACCGGCACGCCCGAAGGCGTGATCTCGGGATACCCGAAAGACAAGCAGGTGTGGCTCAAGCCCGGCGACAAGCTGGTCACGCGCATCGAGAAGCTCGGCAGCCTCGAATTCTCGCTGGTATGAGACGCGAGGCGGTGAAGGCCGTTGCGGCCATTGCGGCCATTGCGGCGCTCTTCGGCGGGCTGGCCTGCGCCCCGGCAGTAGCGCAGCAGGCGTGGCCGAACAAGGCCGTGCGCGTGATCATCCCGTTTCCCCCTGGGGCGGGCGCGGAGAACGCGGCGCGGCTCGTGTCCAACCACTGGTCGAAGGTCTTCGGTCAGGGGTTCGTGATCGATGCGCGGCCCGGCGGCAACACAATGATCGGTGCGGAAGCCGCGGCGCGCTCCGCGCCCGACGGTTACACGCTGTTCCTCTGCGCCGCGTCGACGATGGTCGTCACGCCAGGGCTGATGGGCGCCAAGTCGCCGATCAACGCGCAGCGCGATTTCGTCCCGGTCGGACTCGTTTCGCGGCTGCCCTTCTTTCTCGTCGTGCCGGCCACGGTGCCGGTGAATTCGGTCACGGAGCTGGTTGCGCTCGCCAAGACGAAGCCCGGCGCGGTGACCTATGCGAGCAACGGCAACGGCACCGCCGGCCACCTCGGGTTCGAGGTGCTCAAGCGCCAGCTCGGGATCGACGTGACGCACATCCCTTACAAGGGCTATGCGCAGGCGTTGCCGGACCTCCTCGGCGGACGCGTAACCACGATGATGGCCGATCTTGTCGTAGTCGGACCGACGATCAAGGACGGGCGGCTGCGCGCACTGGCCGCGACTTCGCTCGAGCGCTCGCGCTTCCTGCCGAACCTGCCCACGATGGTGGAGCTCGGCTTCCCCGGCTACGAGGTGACCGTGTGGTTCGGCGTGTTCGCGCCGGCCGGCACGTCGCCGGAGATCGTGGGCAAGCTGAATGCGGAGATGCGCAAGTACCTCGTCACCGCGGAGGCTCGTGAGGCCTACGAGAAGCTCGGCCACGAGGCGGCGCCTTCCACGCCCGAAGAGCTGCGGGCGCAGGTGGCGGCCGACGCGGAAAAATACGGCAAGGTGATCCGGGACGCCGGCATCAAGCTGGAGTAGGGCGACCGGCCAACGGTGCCACATGGCTGACGCCTATGGGTATTACGGAACTAATATTGAAATAAGCTTGCCAACCGCATGCCTGTTAGTTCTACGTAAAGCAATCTTCATGATTTAGGTGCCCGCCGCGCGCGCGCCCCGAGTCCCGCGTACCGCGCGCTATTTACTTCTTGCCCCAGAGTTCCTCGAGGCGCGAATCGCGTCCGCAGCCCGTGCGGTAGACCTTGTAGCGAACCGGATTCTTCTTGTAGTAGTCCTGGTGGTAGTCCTCGGCCGCCCAGAAGTCCGAGGCAGGCTGGATCTCGGTGACGATCGCCGCCTTGAATGGCTTCGTCTTCTCGAGTTGCGCGCGCGACGTTTCGGCAAGCGCCTTCTGCTGCGGCGACAGATAATAGATCCCTGAGCGATATTGCGTGCCGCTGTCGCAGAACTGGCGGTCCCTGACGGTCGGGTCGATGTTGTGCCAGAACACATCGAGGAGCTTTTCGTAGCTGACCTTCTTCGGGTCGTAGACGATGCGCACAGCTTCGGTGTGGCCCGTGATGCCGGCGGACACATCGTGGTAGTTCGGGTTCTTCGTGCGGCCCGCGGTGTAGCCCGAGGTGGTCGAGACGACACCGGGCAGGACATCGAAGGGCGGCTCCATGCACCAGAAGCAGCCGCCTGCAAAGATCGCGGCTTCGAATCCGGCGGGCGGCGGCTTTTCCTGGGCGAAAGCAGGGAAGCTCACGAAAGCAACGAGCAGGGCGAACAGGATATTCATGGCGTGCCTCACAGGATCAAGCAGGAAGGATCAAGCAGAATCAAGGCCGGTCGGCCGAAGCGACATTCGATTGGAGCCAATGCGCGCAGGCGAGCGTCCGCGCATCGTCCCCGATGCGCCCGATTACCTGGAAGCCGATCGGCAGGCCGTTGGGCCCGCGGCCGTACGGGACGTGCACTGCGGGCGTATGCAGCAGGCTCCACGTGCGATTGAACGCAGGCAATCCCGTGGCGTCACCCTTAGGCGCTTCGCCGGGGCTGCTCGGCACGACGAGCACGTCGAGGTCCCGCATCACGTCGTCGAAGCCGCGTCGTCCATCGCGCGCGAGCGTCATCGCAGCTTCGTAGTCGGCCCACGGCAGGGCGAACCCACGCGCAATCTGCCCGCGCAGCGGTTCGCGAATCTGCTCGCGATGCATCGCGTATTCGCCCGCGAGGCAGCGCGCGACTTCGTAATCCCAGATGGCGGCCTGCGCGTCGTGCATCTTTTCGTAAGGCGCGGGTAGCGCGAAATCGCTGACGATTGCGCCGGCCTCCGACATTTCGGCGCCGAGGCGAGCGAAGAGCGCCTGGACTTCAGGCAGCGCATGAGGCCATTGCGGCGTAAGGCACAGGCCGATGCGGGGGCGGGCGGTTTCGGCGCGCACTTCGAGCGGCCGGCCCGTCAACGCCGCGGTCACCAAGGCGAGATCGGCCACCGTCTTCGTAAATAGTCCTACTGTGTCGAGGCAATAAGAGATTGCTTTTACCCCGGTGGTCGGCAGGAGCGCGTATGTCGGCTTGTAGCCCACTGTGCCGCAGAACGAGGCGGGCCGGATCGTCGAGCCGACGGTCTGCGTGCCGAAAGCGACCGGCACCATGCTGTCGGCCACCGCGGCGGCCGATCCGGAAGACGATCCGCCCGGCGTGTGCTCCGGATTGTGGGGATTGCGTGTCTTGCCCGGCGGGAAGGTCGCGAATTCGGTCGTCACCGCCTTGCCGAAGATCAGTGCGCCTGCCTGCCGTGCAAGCGACACAACTGCGGCATCGACGCGGGGTTGATGGCTCTTGTAGATCGGGGAGCCGTATTCGGTGGGCAGGTCGTGCGTGTCGAACACGTCCTTGATGCCGAAAGGCAGCCCGTGCAGCGGTCCGCGGATCGCGCCGCGATCGAGATCCTGCGCGTTCCTGATAAGCGCTTCGCGGCGGATGCAGGTCCACGCCTGCACGACCGGCTCGCGCTGGTCGATGCGCTCGAGCAAGGCCCGGACGAGGGTTTCTGCGGTGAGGTCACGAACGGCCAACCGGCGGACCAGCTGTGCGGCGGTCAGTTCGTGCAGGGGCACGCGGGGTTACTTCTTGTCGAGCGTCGGGGGACGCCAGTTGAACGGCAGGGGCCCCGGCACGCGCAGCACGCGCACCATCCGGGTCGCCGATTCCTTGCCGCGGTAGTATCCCGGCACGAGTATGGTTTCGGTGAAGCCCATGGCGCGGTAAAAGGCACGCGCCGCTTCGTTGCTCGAGCGCAGCTCGAGATGGATGGAAGCCAGACCCGCCGTCGCAACCGATTGCACGAGCCATTCGATCAGGCGGCGGCCGACGCTGTGGCGGCGGTGAGTGGGGCGCACGGCGAGGAGCACGAGGTGCGCGCGCTCGTCGCCGAATTCCATGATCGCGAAGCCCACGAGCTGCGAGCGCTCGCAGGCGACCAGCGTGACGGTGTCCCGGTCGTTCATCGCGCGCCGGATGCGGTCGGGCTCGTATTTCCAGCCCAGGCCCGCCTCGATCAGGTCGCGCGACATCAGCGCAATCGCTTGCGCGTCATCGGGTTGCGCGATCCTCAGCGTGATGGCTGTGGCAGTCATGGAAACATTCTGCCACAGGCGCCGGCCGCGTCCAGTGCGATCGCAGACTGATGCGCCAGGCGCTCGCAAAGCCGCCGGGCGCTCGGAAAGCACTCGCCCGCGAATGCCAAAGTGCAATCAGGATTGGCCTGGAATAAACCGTCCGCTCAGGGGAAGTAGCGTTGCGGGCCGTACTTGGGATCGGGATCGCCGCCGATCTTGAGGATACCGCTGATGCGCGCAATCGGCGTCCCGTCCTCGAGCGTGAGCAGTCCCTGCCCGAATGCGAGGTTGCGCGTGGTCCTGAGCACCTCGACCCGCGCCTCGAGCCACGCGCCCATCGGCGCCGGTCCCAGGAAATCGCAGGTCACGCTGACTGTGGGCAGGAAGCGGGACAGCCTGGCCTGGATGTTTACGCCGATCGTGAGGATGAGGTCGGCAAGCGTCATCAGCATGCCGCCGTGGCACAGGCCGATCGAGCTGCAATGTCGTTCCTCGACTCGCAGGCCGAGGACAAGGTGCCCCCCGTCCATCTTGATATACAGCGGCCCGTTCGCCGCCATGAAGGCGTTGGTCGGCGGGTCGATCGCCTTGAACCCGGCGGGAATGTCCACGGTGGCGAGCCTTAGTATCCGCGCACGGGATCGACCGCGTTCACGAGCTTGCGGCCCCGCGCGAGGCGCACCGCGTTCTCGAAGGCCAAGTCGAGGGTCATCGGCATGTACTCGTCGTTGTCGTCCGACGAGCAATGCGGCGAAATGAAGACGTTCGGCGCGCGCCACAGCGAATGGCCCGCCGGCAACGGTTCGGGATCAAAGACATCGAGGATCGCGCCCGAGAGGTGGCCTGAGTGAAGCGCCGCCTCCAGGGCGGCCTGGTCGAGGACCGGCCCGCGGCCAATGTTGATGAGGCCCGAGCCCTGGCGCATGAGCCCGAATTCTTCTGCCCCGAGGAGGTGCCGCGTCTCGGGCGTCAGCGGCGTTGCGACGACCACGGTGTCGGCCTTGGGCAGCAACCGACGCAGGTCTTTTAGCGAATGCACCTTCATCGCGTGGGGATGCGGCTTGGGATCGCGCCGGATGCCGAGCACATGCATGCCGAGCGTTTTGCCGGCCTTCGCCATGGCCCCGCCCATGTCGCCGAGGCCGACTACGAGCAGCGTCTTGCCGCGCGGAGAGCCGGTGAACACCGGCTTCCATTCGCCGCGCGCCTGTTGCGAAAAAATCTGCGGCACGCGCGCATTGATCATCAGCAGGCTCATGAGGCCGAACTCGTACACCTTCTTCACGTGCACGCCGCTGTTGTTGGTGAGGGTAAGGCCGGGCGGCATCCAGTCCAGCGGCAAAAGTCCCTCGACACCCGCGCCGATCACATGGACCCATGCGAGGTTCGGTGCGGCCGAGGCGAGGCTGCGAAGCGGGAAGCGCTTGTCGAGCAGCGCGCCCGAAGAGCAGACCAGGCCGTGCGCGCGGCCGATCGAACGCTCGAAGCCTTCGAAATCCTGCCCGCAGGAAATGCCCACGAGGGCAGCGTCGGTGTTCCGCCTTCGCGCAGCGGCCACCTGGGCAGCGGTTATGCGAAACACATCGGGTCGCATGGTCGCGTCTTCGAAATGGATGAGCGGTTTCATGATTTGTGGTCTGATAATTGCTGAGGAAAACGCGAGAATCAGTCTACAGGAGGCTTCAATGAGGTCGGTCAGGCGTTTCGCAGGTCTGCTCGCAACGGTTGCATGCGCGCTTTTGCCGGGCACCGCGCTCCCGCAAGGTGCATTTCCCGAAAGGCCCTTGCGCCTGATCGTGCCTTTTCCGCCCGGCGGATCGACGGACATCGTCGCCCGGCTGATCGCCTTGAAGATGGGCGAGGGCATCGGCAAGACCGTGGTCGTCGAGAACAAGCCGGGTGCGGCCGGCAACGTCGGCACGTCCGAAGCGGCGAAGTCCCTGCCGGACGGCTACACGATGCTCTTCCATATCGCCACCACTGCGGTGATCAATCCCCTGGTCATGAAGAACCTTACCTACGACCCGCTCAAGGACCTGCAGCCGGTCGCGATGATCGCCAAAATTCCGAACGTCCTCATCGTCAACAAGGACGTGCCGGCAAAGAATCTGAAGGAGCTCATTGCCTGGGTGAAAGCGAATCCCGGCAAGCTGAACTACGGCTCTTCGGGCACCGGCGGGGCGATGCACCTTTCCGGCGAGCTCTTCAAGAAGCAGGCCGGCATCGACATCCAGCACGTGCCTTACAAGGGGTCGGCCCCGGCGATGCAGGACCTCATGGGCGGCACGATCGTCTTCATGTTCGACAATGTCACCGGCTCCATCGGTCCGGCCAAGTCGGGGCAGGTCAAGCTGCTCGGCGTGACCACAGACGAGCGCATAGGCGTGGTGCCGGATGTGCCCACCATTGCCGAATCGGGATTGCCTGAGTTCAAGAACTCGAGCTGGTTCTCGATCTTCACGCGCGCAGGCGTGCCGCAGCAAGTGCTTGCGAAGCTCGAAGCGGAGGCGCTCAAGGCCATCAACCAGCCGGACACCATCGCAAAACTGAAAGAGCTTGGGGCGATTCCCGCACCGATGGGCGCGGCGCAGCTCGACCGGTTCTGGAAGGCCGACTTCGATTACTGGCGACCGGTGGTGCAGAGCGTGAACCTGGAGTGACCGGGTAAGATGGAGCGCGTCCGAAACGGCTTTTCCGAGGAGATTTCGATGAATCGAGTACGCGCATTGTTTTACCCGCTGCTGGCCCTCATGGTGCTGGGCCTCTCCGGATGTTCTTTCCTCGATACGCGTGCAGGTCCCTCGCCAGAGGCGGAAAAAATCGGCGTCTTCGAGGCGTACCCGCCGGGCAGCCGCGGATACAGCGTCGTGCAGCGGCTTTGGGTGGGGCCGTGGAGGAGCGCGATTTCCGTTCCCAAATACGCATCCGTCGAGGCGGGCGCCGCCGACCTGCGCAACCAGGCCGTCGCGCTGGGCGGGGATGCCGTGGTCAATTTCGGCTGCTACCACGCTGACGTCAATCCGGGTTCGGCGTACTACTGCAACGGGACAGTCATCCGCTTCACGCAGTAACCCTGCGCATGGACCGCGAACCCCACGCTGGCGGCACGGCACACAGCCGGACGCTGACCTTCCTGCTGGTCGCGGTTTCCCTCGCGCTCGCATGGATCCTGCTGCCGTTCTACGGCACGATCCTCTGGGGGGCGATCATCGCGATGCTCTTTACGCCGATGCATCGCCGTTTCACCACGGAACTCAAGGGCCGCAGCACGCTGGCAGCCGTGGCTACGCTCTGCGTCGTGCTCGTGATCGTGGTGCTGCCGTTCGTGTTCGTCACCGCGGCGCTCGCCCGCGAAGCCGCCGGCCTCTACGACCGCATCCATTCGGGCGAACTGAACCCGGTCATGTTTTTCGAGAAGGTGTTCGGCGCGTTGCCCGCCTGGGTGTCGTCGCTTCTCGACCGGGCGGGGCTGGTCGACTTCGCAGCGCTGCAAAAGCGGCTGTCGGCGGCCTTCGCGCAAGGCAGCCAGTACTTCGCGACGCAGGCGGTGGCGCTTGGGCAGAACACCTTCGAGTTTCTTGCCAGCTTCTTCATGACGCTCTATCTCGCCTTCTTCCTCATTCGTGATGGCGACAAGCTTGCCCGCACGCTCATCAGGGCCGTTCCGCTCGAGAGCAGGCACAAGGCCGAGCTGCTCGATAAATTCACGACCGTGATCCGCGCCACGGTCAAGGGCAATCTGCTGGTCGCGGCCATCCAAGGCACGCTGGGAGGCCTCGCGTTCTGGTTCCTTGGCGTGGGCGGCGCGCTGCTCTGGGGCGTGCTGATGGCGTTCCTGTCGCTGTTGCCCGCGATCGGTGCGGCGCTCGTATGGCTGCCGGTGGCCATCTACCTGCTGGTGACGGGCGACGTATGGCAGGGTATCGGGCTCATTGCCTGGGGCGTGCTGGTCATCGGCCTGATCGACAATCTGCTGCGGCCCATCCTCGTGGGCAAGGATACCCAGATGCCCGATTACGTCGTGCTCATCACCACCGTGGGTGGCATGGCGGTGTTCGGCATCAACGGGTTCGTGCTCGGACCGGCGATTGCGGCGATGTTCATCGCCGTGTGGCACATCTACATCACCACCCGGGCGTAGAGCCGGCCTAGCTCGCGAACCGCTCAGCAGGCCGGGCAATGCCTCGCGAAGCGCCCGTAAACGCGATTCACATTGCCGCTGAAGATCTTTTCCTTGTCTGCGCCCGTGAGCCAGCCGGCCGCGTCGATGTAACGCTTCGTGTCGTCGAAATAATGCCCGGTCTCAGGGTCGATTCCGCGCACCGCGCCGACGACTTCTGAAGCAAACAGGATGTTGTCGGCGGGGATGACCTTGAGCAGGCAGTCGATGCCTGCCTGGTGGTACACGCAGGTGTCGAAGAAGACGTTGTTCAAGAGGAGTTCCTTCAATGGCGGCAAGCCCATGTCCTGTGCCAGTCCCCGGTAGCGGCCCCAGTGGTAGGGGACTGCGCCTCCGCCGTGCGGAATGATGAACTTGAGCGTCGGGAAATCCTTGAACAGGTTCTTCTCGATCAACTGCATGAAGGCGGTCGTGTCGCCGTTGATGTAATGGGCGCCGGTCGGGTGGAAGTTCGGGTTGCACGACCCGCTCACGTGGATCATTGCGGGCACGTCGAGCTCGACCATCTTTTCGTACAGGGGGTACCACCACTTGTCCGTGAGGGGCGGGTCGGTCCAGTAGCCGCCGGACGGGTCGGGATTCAGGTTGCAGCCGATGAACCCGTAGTCCTTGACACAGCGCTCCAGTTCCGGGATGCAGTTGGCCGGCGGAACGCCCGGACTCTGGGGAAGCTGGCAGACGCCCACGAAGTTGTTCGGATACAGCACGCAGACACGGTGAATGAGCTCGTTGCAGGCTTCCGACCAATACCGGCTCGTCGCCTCGTTGCCAATGTGATGCCCCATGCCCATCGCGCGCGGCGAAAAGATCGTGAGCGACGTGCCCCGCTCACGCTGGATCTTGAGCTGCGCGTTCTCGAGGCTTTCGCGGATCTCGTCGTCTGTGATGCCGAGGTTCGCTCCGGTATGGACGTACGACGGGTCCTTCGCGCCGGCGATCTGGGCGTCCCGGTAGGTCTGGAGCTGTTTCGGCGAAGTCGTGTAATGCCCGTGGCAATCGATGATCATGCTGGTGTCCCCTTTTATTTTCCGAGTGAGCGGGTGACGTCGTCGAACAACTCGTCGACCTCGAAACGCCTTGGGATCAGTCCCTGCGAGTGGACGAAATCGATTGCGACCTCGAGGTTGCGGCGATTTGCTTCCAGGCCCATCGGCGAAAAATCGATTTCGCCGGGTTTGGGCAGGCCGGACATGCGCTTCGCTTCGGCCAGCAAGTCATAGAACTCGCTAATGGCCTCGGGATAAGCCTGTGAAACCGAAGCCTTGACGGCCACCATGTGATTGATCGGCAGGACGCCCATGCGCTTGTGCCAGTCGGATGCGGCCGGGTCGGGAAGCAGGGGCTGCAGGCGGGTGTCGGACCCCGCGCCTTCGGCCACGACGCCCGCATCGGCATCCCCGGCAATCAGCAGGTCCGCGATGGTCCGGCCTGCAGGGGCCCGCTCGACGTTCGGCGGATCCTTGAATTCGGCGACATGCGCGTCCTCGAATACGATCCAGCGCACCTTTGCGAGGTCGATGCCGTAGTCGCGGGCGAGGATGCCTCGCAGCCAGGTAACGGTGGTGACGGAACTGGAGCGGATCGCCACGCGCTTGCCCTCGAGGTCGCGCGGCGACAGGGGACCGCGGTCCGGGTTGTACATCAGGAATTTATGCGGAAGACGGCCGAAAATGACCGCCGGCAGCAGCACCAGCGGCTTTCCATGTGCCTTGGCCATGAGGAAAGTCACGATAGCCAGCTCGCAGACGTCGAACTCCAGTTCGCGCACTGCGCGCTTGAACGCCGAATGCGGGGGGGCCGCGCCCGCGAACCGGTATTCAGCCCGGGAGGGCTTCAGGCG
The DNA here is from genome assembly GCA_025352885.1 of Pseudomonadota bacterium. Lineage (GTDB taxonomy): Bacteria > Pseudomonadota > Gammaproteobacteria > Burkholderiales > SG8-39 > SZAS-79. The sequence goes on from JANXRZ010000098.1 coordinate 35,640, forward strand.
TCCCTGCCGGAGGGCGCTCGTCACCGGGTAGTCTCCCAGAAGTACATCCCACTGCGGTGCCATAGCGAGGTTCGCTCCACGAATCGTTTATCCGGATACGTCGCATGATGGCACGGCCCAAACCCGGTAGACTTCCGGACTGAACAGGGGGCACTGGCACCGAAGGGACCTCCTTCGGCAGCCTTGTGGATGGGGAACCATGGGCGCGTCGTTCAAGGTATTACAGTTCAACATGCAGTTCGGCCAGCGCTGGGATGACGCTGAACCGGACACTGCGCCCATCGATCTCGACGCAACGATCGCCGAGATCCTCAGCCATGACGCCGACCTGATCCTCCTGCAGGAAGTCGAGCAGGCGCGGGCGGGCGGCTCGCAGTCCGGCAGCCCTTCGAACCTGGCCCGAATCAAGGCGGCGCTTGCCGGGTACGACTGCTTCTTCTCGTTTCCCAAGGCGGACCCGCGGGAGTTGCCTTTCGGCATCGGCCAGGCGATCTTTTCGCGCACCCCGCTGCGCGACACGATGCGCATGGACCTGCCTTCGCCGCCGGTCGAGTTCGAATTCCGGGGCGAAAAGAAGACCCCGACGGACCGCCTCCTGATTGGCGCAGAAACGACCATCGCGGGAAAGTCGCTGCGCGTCTACAACACGCACCTGCTGGCCTTCTTCATGCTCCAGTCGAGCAGCGAGCAGCATCTCGAGCAACGGACCCTGGTCATCGAGGAGTTGAGCCGGTCCAAGGGCCCGACGCTGCTGGGCGGGGACTTCAACGTGAGCAAGCACGAATCGCTCATCCGCCAGTTCGCAGCGGCCGGATTCAGCACTGCGCAGGACCGGGAGATCACCTGGCGCCGGCGTCCTTACGTGCTGGACCACATCTTCTTCAGCCCGCACCTTCGGGCGGTTGCCTGCACCGTCAAGCCGACGATGTCCTCCGACCACCACGCGCTGGTGGCGGAGCTCGAGTTCACGAGCTAGCCGTTCCCGCTTTCCGGGCCGTCTCGCGCTTGCGGTTGCGCAGGAAAATCCATTCGCCCAGCGCCGCCGTGATCAGGAGGAGGGTGTTAGTCACCACGAACACCCAGTTTTCCACCAGCCAGCTGTAGATCACGAACGCGACCGAAGCGGTCAGCTGCCCGATGAAAAGCCACTTCGACACGCCCTTGGTCTGGCCTTCGCGCCACTGCGTATAGACCTGGCGCCCGATGGTGAGGAGCAGGACGCACGCCGCGAACCACCCGATTGCCTCAACCCACATGGGTGGAACTTCCCAAAAGGCGCGTCAGCGTATAGATGAGCAGCCCCGCCGCGCCGCCGACGAGCGTCCCGTTGATGCGGATGTACTGCAGGTCCGGGCCGATGTTGCGTTCGAGTTCCTTCACGAGCGTCGCGTCCTGCCACTCGTTGATCTGCCGCTCGATGAAGCGGCCCACGCCCAGCCGATGCTCTTCGACGAACGGCGGCACGGCGAGGATGACCTGATCGTTCAGCCAGCCGCGCAGCGTCTCGTCCTCTTCAAGACGTCTTGCGACCGCGCAAAGGAAGTCTTCGGCGCGGCGCTTCACGACCGAATCGGGTCTCGCGAGATCGGCATCAAGCCACGCGCGGAATTCTGACCACAGGCCGCCGAGATACCCCGCGAGCGCCGGGTTGCGAAGCAGGTCGTCCCTGAACACTTCGACCTTGGCGCGCGTGTTCGGGTCCATCCGGAGCCGGGTGACGAAATCCCGCGCCAGCACGTCGAAGCGCCGGCGCAACTCGTGGTCCGGGTCTTCGAGCACTTCGCCAAGCCGAGTGATTGCCGCATCGAGCAACCGCGTGGCCGCCTTGTCGTCGAGGTGCACAACCTGGTTGACCCACTTGAGCAGGGGCATCTGGGCGGCGATTTCCCTGCGCAGGAACTGGCGCGTCTCCTCGCGTCTGAGGAGCTCGCGAATGGCCGAGAGCGCCTGGTCGAGGAGCGCATGGTGGCGGCGGTTCTCGGTGAGGACGTCGAGGAGATCGGCCACCAGCGTCGCCGCATCCATCCTCGAAAGCTTCGCGGTGACCGTTCGTTGCACGAAGTCGCGGATGCGCTCATCTCCCAACGCCCCGGCCCCGTAAGCGACGGCCCTCGTGAAATAGCCTGCGAGCATCGCTGCGTTCTCGCTAACCAGGAGCCAGCCGGACAGCTGGAGCGCGGGGTTGAATTCCCGAATTCGCGCAATGAGGGCCGGGGCCGACAGGAACTGCTCCTGGATGAACTCTCCCAGGCCCTGCGCTATGCGCGCCTTATTCTTTGGGATGATCGCGGTGTGGGGGAGCGGGATGTTCAGCGGATGACGGAAGAGGGCGACCACCGCAAACCAATCGGCAAGTGCCCCGACCATGGCCGCCTCGCACGTAGCGGCGAGATAGCCCATCAGCGGGTGGCGGCTCATCGATACTATGGCGAGCACATACAAGGCACCCACGAGCACCAGGAGGCCGGTGGCCGCGCGCTTGATCCGCGCGAGCCTCTCATCCTTGGCCGCGGATGAATCCGGCCGCACGGGAGCCGTCGGTGGACCGTCCTCGATGGTCATATCAGTCCGCAATCGGCGAGCTCCTGCTTGAGGTAAGCATAGTAGACGGGCGCCGCAATCGCACCAGCGATGCCGAAAGCCGCTTCCATTACCAACATCGCCACGAGCAGTTCGGCGGCGCGCGCGTTGATGCGCGTACCGATGATCCGCGCGTTGAGGAAATACTCGAGCTTGTGCACGACGACTAAAAAGGCCAGTGAGGCCAATGCGATCTGGGGCGAGTGTGCAAGGCTCACCACCACGACGATGCTGTTCGAGATGAGGTTGCCCACCACGGGCAAGAGGCCCGCGATCAGCGTAACGCCGATCAATGCCGGCACGAACGGCAGCTTCACGCCCAAGGCTGGCAGGATGATCGCGAGGTAGATCGTTGTGAAGACCGTATTGAGGGCCGCGATGCGCCCTTGGGCGAAGACGACGCGCCTGAAAGCTTCACCGAGCCGCATCACCCGCTCGGTCAAGGCGATTGAAAGCGGCCCCTTGGGGAACGGCCTTGCCGCACCCCCCAGCGACACCATGGCGCCCACGATCATGCCGACGAGGATGTGCAGGGTAATGCGTCCTGCGGTGGTCCCCATCAGCTGGAGTTCCGGGGTGTGCGAGCGCAGCCAGCCTGCGAGGGCCTGGCGCAATTGGTCGGCATCTTCCGGAAGCCTCGCAACCACCCATGGCGGGAACGACTCGCGCGCCCCCTCGACGATGTCCGCCATGCGTTTGAGGAGCCCGGCAAGGTTGCCGATGTCGCTCCTGAAGAAGGCAATCGCGCCAAAGACTGCAAGCGCTACGGTGCCGACCACCAGGGTCGTGAGGACGACGACGGCAACCACGCGCGAGCGCTCGCTCGAAACCCTGCTTTGCAATACCGGGGCCAGCGCATGCACGAGCTCATAGACGAGCAGGCCCGCGAACAACGCGGATAGCAGGTGCAGCTTCAGTATCGCAATGAGCGCGGCGGCAGCCAGGAGCCAGGAGATTTGCTCCGCCCGCGCTGCACTGAGGATCGATGAGGCCATGCGCGATTCCACAAAAAAAGGCCCCCGGAAATGAGCAGTAACCGGGGGCCCTACACTCGCCAGATTTCAGGGGAGGAGGGAGAACTGGCGAATGCGGCCCCATTGTCGCCCGGGAGGTGCGCGAACTCTGTGCGCTGTCTCACACAAGGGTGCCGCAACACGTGCGCAATCGAACAGAGTGTCGGACCCTCGGCGACGTAATTTTGCGAGCGATGGCACTCGCGCGCTCAATTGAAAAATTCGAAACGCTCCTTTGGAATACTGGTATTGCGCGACGCGCAGTTTTCACGATCGTACTGGTCGCTGCCATTTCGGCATGCGCGACGCTGCCGAACGTCGATGCGCTGCTCGACCGCCCTGCGTCGAGCGTGCGGTTCCAGACCGCCGCAGGGCCGTTGTCGGAAAAGAAAAGCGCCGCGCTGCTTGCGGCACTCAAGCGCAAGGCAGGCGACACGGATATCCTCGACAAGCATGTCGCAGTCGAAAATGCGTTGGTCGAAACCCCGCTCGTCCTTGGCAACCGCGTGAGGCTCCTGCACGACGGTCCGCAAACGTATGACGCAATGTTTTCGGCGATCGCGTCGGCGCGCGACCACATTCACCTCGAGACCTATATCTTCGATGAAGACGAAATCGGCCACCAGTTCGCTGATGCCCTGATTGCCAAGCGAGGCCAAGGGGTCCAGGTCAGCGTGATCTACGACAGCGTCGGTGCGATCAAGACGTCGCGCGCGTTTTTCGATCGCCTCTCGGCAGTGGGCGTCGAGATGCTCGAATTTAATCCCGTCAACCCGCTGACGGCGCGCGCCGGATGGCAGGTGAACAATCGCGACCATCGGAAGCTGCTCGTCGTGGACGGTCGAACTGCTTTCGTGGGCGGCATCAACATCAGCGGCGTGTACTCGAGGGGCTCCTGGCCAAGGGGCGGCTCGGGCGGATCGCACGCCAACGTTCCTTGGCGGGACATGCACATGCAGATCGATGGGCCGGTTGTCGCGGACTACCAGAAGCTTTTTGTCGAGACCTGGGAGAAGCAGAAAGGTCCGCGCCTCGCGCCGAGGACCCTGTTCCCGGCGCTTAAGGACGAGGGCCGTGAGATCGTGCGCGCGGTCGGCAGCACGCCCGATGATCCTTACAGCCAGATGTACCTGACGTTGCTGTCCGCCATCCGCAGCGCTGAAAGGGCCATCCACCTCACGAATGCCTATTTTGTTCCCGACCCTAACCTGCTCGAGGTTCTGCGCGCAGCTTCGGCAAGGGGCGTGGACGTGAAGCTGATCCTCCCGAGCAGGAGCGACTCCGCCGTGGTTCTGCATGCTGGCCGCTCGCACTACAGCGACCTGCTGGCGGCGGGCGTGAAGTTGTATGAACGGCGCGACGCATTGCTGCATGCGAAGGCGGCGGTTATCGACGGCGTCTGGTCGACTGTGGGATCTACGAACCTCGACTGGCGCAGCTTCCTCTTGAACGACGAACTGAACGCCGTGGTGCTGGGCCTCGAGTTCGGCCAGCAGATGGAAGCGGTATTTGCACGCGACCTGGCCGCGTCGGATCCTATTGAACGCGAGACGTGGGAGCGCAGGCCTCTATCGGAGCGGGCTAAAGAATGGGGCGCCCGGCTTTTGGAGCGGCTGCTTTGATCGGTGTCTGCATCTGGCGTAAGCGTTTCGCCTGCACAGCTTCGGGCATCCGTCCGACTGCGCGAGCATCTGGAAAGTTGAATAATCGCTTGACGTAGTCAAACTTGGAGAACAACCATGAAAAGCTCTCTGCTGCCCCTGGCCCTCATCGGGGCCGTTGCACTGGCCGCCTGTGAACGTACCGTCGTGACCCCGCCGAACGCGGCTGTCATCACACCGCCTGCTGCCGTCGTAAACAACAACCCGGTGCCGGTTCCCGGACCCGCGGGCCCGCAAGGTCCGCAAGGCGCCTCCGGTTCTCCCGGTGCTGAAGGCAAGAGCCGCGACACTATCGTGGTTGCGCCGGCCACGCCTTCGTCCAGCCCCTCGTCCTCAGACAGCAGCTCGACCTCGAAGAACTAAGGCTCGCG
>JANXRZ010000107.1 GCA_025352885.1 Pseudomonadota bacterium
CCCAAGACCTGCGCGAACTGGCAGACCGGCGAGCTCGCGGCCGCGTTGAATCGCGACGGCCTCGACATTGCGCAGAGCCCGGTGAGCGCCGGCGCGCTGGCGCAATTGCTCAAGCGAATGGCCGACGGGACGATCTCCGGGAAGATCGCGAAAGACGTTTTCGACGGGATGTGGCGAGGCGAAGGCACGGCCGACGCAATCATCGAAGCGAAGGGCCTGAAGCAGATTTCAGATTCGGGCGAACTCGAAAAGCTCGTCGACGAAACGCTCGCAGCGAACGCGCGGCAGGTCGAGGACTACCGCGCCGGCAAGGAGAAGGCGTTCAACTCGCTGGTGGGCCAGGTCATGAAGGCCACCAAGGGCAAGGCCAATCCCGCGCAGGTCAACGAGATCCTGAAGCGCAAACTCGCCGGCTGAAGTGGAGCAGCGGGGGCCGGCCGCTGGACTCGTCGTGTATTACTTCTTCGCCGGCGGCGCGGATACCTTGACCGCCGAGGCCGGAGCCGAAGCAGTGGACACCGCAGGGCCCTTGGTCAGCTCAATATAGCGGCGCTTGTCCTCGTCGTACTTGGCGTTGATGCCCTCGACATCTTTCATCTTGGCCGCAAGCAGGTTCTGCTGTGCTTTAAGGTCGATCTCGTTGTTCTGGATGTCCTGCGTAACCTTCGCCGGGGGTTTCGCCTTGGTATAGAACTCGAGCTCTTTCTTGAGCGTGACGCCGTTCTTCTCGATCTGGGCGATCTTGGCCTGCGTTTCCTTCACCGCCCTTTCGTTGTCCGACAAGGCCCGCGTACGCGCAACGTCGATGTCCTTTTCGCTGCCATAGGTGGAGAGAAGCGCCTTGTTCTTGCGGGTCTCCTCCTTTTCCTTGCGAGCTGCTTCTTCTTCCTTCTCTTTTGCCACGCGCATTTCCGCGTCTTTAGCCGCGCGCTGCTCCGGCGTCAGCATGGCTTCGGTCCGCTTGACGACCTGGCCCTCCTTGTTCATTTGCTGGGCCGCCTGGCCGGCGCATTGGGGCGCGAGCGTTGAACCCACATAGGTCTTGCCGTCTTTGCCGACGCACTTGATGATCTGCTGCCCTTGGGCGGCCCATGGCGCGAGCAGCGCCATTACAAGAATCGTTTTGAACATGTTTCCCCCGGGTTCGCGAACGCCCATGCATTTTGCGCTTTTCCCCCCCGGCCCTCAACCGCCATGGGGTACATGGAGAACGGCCCCCACCGCTTCCCGGTTGACCGGCCGCCAATTTCGGATGCGTTAGAATTCCCCACTCCAAAAGTCCACCAGACCCGCGCACCTTCCCATGGTTTTCACCGACAAGGCGCTGATCGCCGAGATCACCGCCAAGATGCTTCTCGAAGTCAAGGCCGTGCTGTTTTCCGATGCGAAGCCGTTCATTTTCACCTCGGGATGGGCGAGCCCGGTCTATATCGACGGACGCAAGCTCATTTCTTATCCCCGCATCCGAAGCCAGCTGATTGAATTCGCGGCGGCCACGGTCGTACGGGACGTCGGATTCGAGCAATTCGACACGGTGGCCGGGGGAGAGACCGCGGGCATCCCGTATGCTGCGTGGATCGCCGATCGCCTCGGCCTGCCGATGCAGTACGTGCGCAAAAAGCCCAAGGGCTTCGGGCGCAACGCGCAGATCGAAGGCCATGTCGAAGAGGGCGCGCGCACGCTGCTGGTGGAAGACCTCACCACCGACGGGCGCTCCAAGGTCATTTTCTGCAAGGCGCTTCGTGACGCGGGCGCGCTCGTGGACCATGTCTATGTGAATTTCTACTACGACATCTTCCCCGAATCCAAGAAAATCCTCTCCGACCTCAACGTGCAGCTGCATTACCTCGCCACCTGGTGGGACGTGCTCGCGGTGGTCAAGAAGGGCGGATATCTCGTGCCCGCCCAAATCGACGAGGTGGAGAAGTTCCTCCATGAGCCGGCCAAGTGGTCGGCCGCGCATGGGGGCGTGGCGAGCTTCCCCTCGAGCTGACACCGCCATGAGGGTGGTGAGCGTAAACGTCAACGGGATCCGTTCGGCGGAGCGCAAGGGGTTCTGCCGGTGGCTTTCGGCGCAGCGTGCCGACTTCGTCTGCATGCAGGAGATGAAGGCGCACGAAGTCGACCTGGATCCCTCCATCGTTGCGCCGAAGAACTGGCACGCGGCTTTTTCCTTCGCGGAAAAACGGGGGTACAGCGGCGTTGGCGTGTACAGCCGCGAGAAGCCCGACAGCGTTCACTGCGGGTTCGGCAGCCACGAGTTCGACCGGGAAGGGCGGTACGTGGAAACGCGGTTCGGCAATCTAGCGGTCATATCGGTGTACTTCCCGTCGGGCTCCAGTTCACCGGAGCGCCAGCTGGCCAAGTTCCGCTTCCTCGAAGAAGTCCGTCCGCACCTCAAGGCGCTGGTCAATTGCGGACGCGAGGTGGTGCTCTGTGGTGACTGGAACATCGCCCACAAAGAGATCGACCTGCGCAACTGGCGCTCGAACCGGAAGAACTCGGGCTTCCTGCCCGAGGAACGCACCTGGATCTCCCATGTGTTCGACGAAATCGGCTTTGTGGACGTGTTCCGCCGCCTCAACACCCAGCCGGACCAGTACACGTGGTGGTCTAACCGGGGGGACGCCTGGAACAAGAACGTGGGGTGGCGGATCGATTACCACGTCGCTACAGAAGCGTTCGCCAAAACCGCGACACGCGAATCGATCTACAAGACGAAGCGTTTTTCGGACCACGCGCCCCTGACCATCGACTACGACTGGAAGCTGTAGCCGGCTTGCCTTGTCAGGGTGCCCGAGTCTCCGCAGCGGTGCCCGGGGGCAGGTTGCCAGCGGGCGGGGGAAGCCGGGCGCGTTGGCGGCGGCGGTCCAGCCACCACGCCAGGATGGGCAGCATCGCAAACCCACCCGGCATCACGAAGACGACGATGTAGGGCGAAAGCTTGCTCAAGCGGCGCAGGTGGACGTGGAGCTCCTTCAGGTCGGCTTCGCTCCACTTCTGCTTGTTGCGCGGCTTCATGAGCAACGGCATGAGCCCGCTGACCTGCACCATCTCGGCCAGCAGTGCCTTGCGCTCGCGTTCGGCGAGATCCCATGCGCTCTTGACGACTTTTGGCGGGAACGGAATTTTCTTCACCTTCAGAGGCCGCGGTAGGCACCGGGCGGTTGGGAGGGCGCGAACCGCTCGAGCGTGGCGCGCAGGTTCTGCCAGCCCTTCCAGAGCGAGTACGCAGTGGCGGCCAATTTGAGTGTCCTACGCGGGCGGGCCGCAACGACAAGCGCGACCGCGCCGACGACCCACAGGGGATTGGCCCGCAGCGTGCGGCCGATGGACTTCGCGCGCTCGAACCAAGCCGTTGCGCGCTCCACCCGGCTCAAGAGAACTGCCGCGCCGGCGCGCTGCTCGCCGGCACGCGCGATGAGCACGGCGCGGCGCTCCCGGAGCGCGAGGAGACGTTCCCGGATCACGGACGGGCCGCCTGCTCGCGGTCCTTGTGCAGTTCGGCGAGCGTCGCGGCAAGGAACTTGGGACGCGCGGCCAGCCCGGACCGCACCATCAATGCGCTGACCGTTCCGCCCGCGAGGAAGAAAAAAGCGACGAGCCCCGCAGCCAGCAGCCGGTTCGAATCCCAGAACACGAGGACCACGAACAACGAGAGCATGACCAGGGCGATCGAAAAAAAGAACAGGGCAGCCGCCGCCCACACCATGACTTCGAGGATGCGAAGAGCCTGTTCCTCGAGTTCGTTGGCGGCCAGGCGCGCCCGGGTCTCGGCAAGGGCGAGCAGCGAGCGCAGCGCGGCGCGCACAGACGACGGCGCCGCTGCGTCCTGCACGGACGCGCTCGGGTCAGGCACTCCCCCCAACGCCATGGCTACAGCCACCCGCGAGTGGTGGACTGCTAGCGGCGGGCGATCAGCATGCCGAGCAGGAAGCCGACGCCGGCAGCGGCGCCAACGGCCTGCCACGGATGCTCGTGCACGTATTCGTCAGTCGCGCGTGCCGCTTCGCGCGTGCGCTCCATCAGCGCTTGCTCGGCGTCGAGGAGCTTGTCCTTGTAGACGGCGAGCGAGGCCTGGATGCGCTCGCGTGCGACGGCGATTTTTTCGCCGGCCTGGCCGGTCGTGGCCTTCAGCAGTTCTTCGGTGTCACTGATGAGTACTTTCAAGTCAGTGATCAGTTTTTCTTTGGAGACGGTATCTGCAGTCATGAGGGTGCCTTCCTGAGCTTCGGGTGGGACGGGGGTTTTGCGTCTGATTGATGCGCCGCGCAATGAAGTGCAAGGCTACCGACTTTTGTGGGCGTAAGCAACTCGAAAGGCCTTCAACTTACGCATGAAATGCGAGCGAGCGGCCCTCGTCCGCGCAGTTACAATCGCCGCACTCCATGGCCCTCGCGGACACCCTCCTCGTCTTCCGCAGCCGGAAGATCCTGCTCCTGCTGCTCCTGGGATTTTCCTCGGGCCTGCCCCTCGCGCTGACCGCCGGGACGCTGCAGGCCTGGCTCACAGTGGAGGGCGTCGACCTCAAGACCATCGGCTGGTTTGCCCTGGTCGGGCAGCCTTACACCTACAAGTTTCTCTGGGCGCCGCTCATGGACCGGTATGCGTTGCCGTTCCTCGGGCGCCGGCGCGGCTGGCTGATCGTGACGCAAGTCACACTCGCGGCGGCGATCGCCTTCATGGGCACGCTCTCCCCCAAGGACACCCCCTGGCTGCTCGCGGGGCTTGCGCTGCTCGTTGCCTTCTTGTCCGCTTCGCAGGACATCGTGTTCGATGCCTTCCGGGCCGACACGCTGGATGCCGAAGCGCGCGGCGCCGGGGCTGCTGTTTCCGTATTCGGCTATCGCATCGCCATGCTCGTCTCCGGCGGCCTTGCACTTGTGCTCGCCGACAGCGTGCTGGGCTGGCAGGCGACCTACTGGCTGATGGCCGGCCTCATGGTCATCGGCGTGATCGCGACGTGGAATGCGCCCGAGCCGGTCGCGGTCGGCGCGCCGCCGCGCAGTCTTGCAGCCGCCGTGAAGGAACCGCTCACCGAATATTTCTCGCGCAACGGCGCGTGGATCCTTCTTGCGCTCGTAGTGCTCTACAAGCTGGGCGATGCGTTCGCGGGCAGCCTCTCGACGGCTTTCCTGATTCGCGGCGCGGGATTTTCGGCCACTGATGTCGGCGCCATCAACAAGGGCCTGGGATTGATCGCGACGATCCTCGGCGCGCTCGTGGGCGGGGCGCTCATGGCGCAGTTGCGGCTTTACCGCTCGCTCATGGTGTTCGGCATCCTGCAGGCCGTGACGAATCTCGGCTTCATGCTCGTTGCGATCGTGGGCAAGAGCTATCCGCTCATGATCGCCGCGGTCGCCGCGGAAAATCTCTGTGGGGGGATGGGCACTGCGGCCTTTGTCGCCTTGCTCATGGCCATGTGCGACCGGCGCTTCTCCGCGACGCAGTACGCGTTGCTTTCCGCGCTGTCGGCCGTGGGGCGCGTGTATGTCGGACCGGCCGCCGGGTACATGGCCACCGATCTTGGCTGGACGCACTTTTTCTTCGTGACCTTCCTCATCGCGCTGCCCGGCGTGGCGATGCTGTGGTGGCAGCGCGCGCGCATCGAGGCGCTGGATACGTCGCCGAAGTCGTGATTCGGGCGGGTCGTCATTGCTGCCAAATTTCGGCACACCCCCGCTTGTTTACTGGTTCTCAGGGCAAATTGCTGCCAACTCGCGATTTCCCGATTGCGCTTAAGTCAAAGGGTCAGGCCGCGCATCTGTAGATCGCAAGACTCCCGCGGAGGTTCGGCAGCGTGTTGACCGCCCGGCCCTTGTGCAGCACCACGCGCTCGAGGATCTTCACGCCGAGGTCGGACGCGAGGTCCTCGAAGTCGGCGATCGTGCAGAGGTGGACGTTCGGCGTGTTGTACCACTGGTGCGGCAGGTTCTCGGACACCGGCATGCGGCCGGCGATCACCTGCAGGCGGCCCGACCAGTGACCGAAATTCGGGAACGAGACGATCGCCTCTCTTCCGACGCGCAGCATCTCGCGCATGATGGCCTCGGTATGCCGCACCGCCTGCAGCGTCTGCGAGAGGATCACGTAATCGAACGAGCCATCCTCGAACGCCGAGAGGCCCGCTTCAAGGTCCATCTGCAGCACGTTGACGTCGTTCTCTACGCAGGCGCCGACTTTCGTGTCGTCGATCTCGACGCCGTAGCCGTGCGCGCCGCGCTGTTTCCAGAGGTAGCGCAGGAGCATGCCGTCGCCGCAGCCAAGGTCGAGCACGCGCGCATCCTTCGCGACCCAGTCGGCGACGGTGGCGAGGTCCGGGCGGCGTTCGAGCAGGGCGCGGTCGTGGTCAGTCATAGACGCGGGTCACAGGTCGATGTTCCCGAAGTAGGCGCGGACCGCATTCATGTAGCGCGCGTCGTCCATGAGGAAGGCGTCATGCCCGTGCGGCGCGTCGATCTCGAGGTACGACACGACACGCCGGTTGTCGAGCAGCGCGCGGACGATCTCGCGCGAGCGCGCCGGCGCGAACCGCCAGTCGGAACTGAACGAGATCACGAGGAACGCGGCCTTGGCTCGCGCCATGGCCTTCGAGAGATTGCCGTCGAATGCGGCCGCCGGATCGAAGTAGTCGAGCGCCTTGGTGATGCGCAGGTAGGTGTTCGCATCGAAGTAGGTCGAGAACTTGTCGCCCTGGTAGCGCAGGTACGACTCGATCTCGAAGTCGATGTCGAAATTGAAGCCGAGCGTGCCGCTTCGCAGGGTGCGCCCGAATTTCTCCATCATCGCGTCATCGGACAGGTAGGTGATGTGCCCGAGCATGCGCGCGAGGCGCAGGCCGGTGCGCGGCACGACGCCGTGGCCGTAGTAGTGCCCGCCATGGAAATCCGGGTCCGTCGTGATTGCCTGCCGGGCCACCTCGTTGAAGGCGATGTTCTGCGCCGAGAGCTTCGGCGTCGACGCGATCACGAGCGAATGCCGGATGCGGTCCGGGAACGACAGCGTCCACTGCATTGCCTGCATTGCCCCGAGGCTGCCACCCATGACGGCGGCAAACGTTTCGATTCCGAGGTGATCGGCCAGGCGCGCCTGTGCCTGCACCCAGTCCTCCACCGTAACGACCGGGAAGTCGCCGCCCCATTGTTTGCCGGTGGCCGGATTCGCGCTCATCGGTCCGGTCGAGCCGTGGCAGCCGCCGAGGTTATTCACGCCCACGACGAAGAACCGGTTGGTGTCGAGCGGCTTGCCGGGCCCGACCATGTTGTCCCACCAACCGACGTTCTCCGGCTCATCGGCATACACGCCTGCAACGTGATGCGCCGCATTCAGCGCATGGCAGACGAGCACGGCGTTGGAGCGCGCGGCGTTGAGGGTGCCGTAGGTTTCGTAGGCGAGTTCGAAGCCGGGCAGCGTCGCGCCGCCTTTCAGCGCGAGCGGCTCGGCGAAGCGCGCCTTTTGCGGCGTCACGATGCCTACGGAATCCATCGGAAGGGGTGCGTTCATGCTGCGTTCTGCAAGCGTCCAGAAAACAAAAACCCGTTCAGCTTCCTAGCGAGAACGGGTTTTGCGGACCTGTCTCTTTAGCGGTATTTGTTGCGCGCCCGCAAGCTGAACTTCAAATCGGCGCGTCTGGCAGGGCGCAAAGTTACGCGCCGCCGCCGCCTATGTCAACAAGGGAGTCCTTACACAAGGGAGTCCTTACCTATCCAGTGATGCCGATGCTCCACGGGATGAACTCATGGTCCCCGAGGCCAAATGCCTCGCTCTTGGTCTTCTTGCCCGAGCAGGTATCGAGGACGAGGTCGAAGATTTTCCGGCCCATCTGCTGCATGTCGGCCGTGCCGTCGAGGATCTCGCCGCAGTTGATGTCCATGTCCTCTTCCAGCTTGGTGAACATCGGCGTGTTGGTGGCGAGCTTGATCGAGGGCGCGGGCTTGCAGCCGAAGGCCGAGCCGCGGCCGGTGGTGAAGCACACGACGTTGGCGCCGCCGGCGATCTGGCCGGTGGCGGACACGGGGTCGAACCCCGGCGTGTCCATGAACACGAAGCCCCGCTGCTTTACCAGCTCGGCATATTTATAAACTTCCATGAGGCCGGTGCTGCCGCCTTTCATGGCCGAGCCGAGCGACTTCTCCAGGATGTTCGCGAGCCCACCGGCCTGGTTGCCCGGGCTCACCACGCCGTTGATCTGCACGTCGCGGCCGAGCGCGTACTCGTCCTTCCACCAGCGGATGCGCTCGATGAGTTTCTCGCCGACCTCTTTGGTGACCGCGCGGCGCGTGAGCGTGTGCTCGACGCCGTAGATCTCGGGCGTCTCGGAGAGGATCGCGGTGCCGCCGTTCTGCACGAGGATGTCCATCGCTACGCCGAGCGCCGGGTTCGCGGTGATCGACGAGAAGCTGTCCGACCCGCCGCACTGCAGGCCGACGCTGATGTGGCTTGCGTCTACCGGCACGCGCTCGACGCGATTCGCCTCCGGCAGCAACTCCTTGATCGCGGCGATGCCGGCTTCGATCGTCTGGCGGGTGCCGCCCGAATCCTGCATCACGAAAGTCTTGAGCTTCGTGCCGCTCGTGAGCTTCTCGGCCTGGAAGAGCATGTTGATCTGGTTGCGCTCGCAGCCCAGGCCCACGACGAGCACCGCGGCCATGTTGGGGTGGCGGATGTAGCCGGACAACGTGCGGCGCAGGAGGTCCATCGGCTCACCCGACAACTCCATGCCGCAGCCGGTTGCATGCGTAAAGGCCGCAACGCCATCGATGTTCGGGAACTCCGCGAGCCGTTCCGGCGTGAACCAGTCGGCCATGCGGTGCACGACCGTAGCCGAGCAGTTCACGGTCGAGACGATGCCGATGTAGTTGCGCGTGGCGACGCGCCCGTCGTCGCGCCTGTAGCCCATGAAGGTTGCCCGCTCGGCCTCGGGCAGCATCAGCGTCGGCTGGTACTCCTGCGCGTAGGCGTAGTCCCGGTCGAACTCACGGAACTCCATGTTGAGGCGATGGAGCAGCGTCCCCGGTCGGATGTCGTTCGAGGCAAAGCCGATCACGGTGTTGTATTTGAGGACCGGCTCGCCTTTGGGAATCGTGCGTGCCGCGACCTTGTGGCCGGCCGGGATGCGGTTGAGGCACGTTACGCCTTCCTCAGGGACAGCAGAGCCCTGCGCGATGTCGATCAGTGCGATGACCACGTTGTCGTTCGGGTGCAGGCGGATCGCCGCGCCGGCGAATTTCTTTTGCGTCATGTCGTTCATGGTGGGTCTCCTGGGCCGGGGGCCGCGCCCGCGGCGCCGGCGGCAATCATTCGGTCAATGGATGCGTCGTCATAGCCCACCTCGCGGAGGATCTCGCGCGTCTGTTCGCCCAGGCGCGGCGCATGCCGCCGGTATTCGGGGCGCGTATCGGACCACTCGGAGGGCGTCTTCAACGACGTGAGGCGACCTTCCGTGGGATGGTCGACCTGGCCGAAGTAGCCGGTCGCCGCGAGGTGCGGATCGGTAAACACGTCGGCCAGCGTATTCATCGGCGCGGCCGGGATGTCGAAGCGCTCGAAGCCGTCAAGCCATTCGGCCGTCGTGCGCTCGGTCATGCGCTCGCCGAGGTAGGCATACACCGCGTCGATGTTCGCGATGCGCGCCGTCTGCGAGTTGAAGCGCGCGTCCGTTTCGTACACCTCCGGCTTGCCGAGCAGCTCGAAGAAGTTCTTCCACTGCTTGTCGTTGTAGACCAGCACGCAGACCCAGCCGTCGCGCGTTCTATACGGCTTGCGCTCCTTCGACAGCACGCGCGCGTAGCCTTCGCCGGGCAGCGCGGGCACGAACGTGCGCCCCGACAGGTGCTCGCCCATGAGCGTTTGCACGAGGCTCTCGAACATCGGCACGTCCACGCGCTGGCCCTTGCCAGAGCGCTCACGTGCGAAAAGCGCGACGCTGACCGCATTGGCGAGATGCAGACCCACCGTACGGTCGGCGTAGGTCGCCGGCACATAGCGCGGCTCGTCCGCGCCGGACGCCTGCATCAGCCACGGCACGCCGGCCCGAGCCTGGATCAGGTCGTCGTATGCGGCGCGTGCGGCGTAGGGGCCTTGCTGGCTGTAGCCGAAGCCACCGACGTAAATGATCTTCGGGTTGACCGCTTTCACCTCTTCATACGACAAGCCCAGGCGCGCCATCGCCTGCGGGCGGATGTTGTAGACCAGCACGTCGGCGGTCTTGGCCAGGGCCAGCGCCGCCTCCCGTCCCGATGGCTTCTTCAGGTCGAGCACGATCGAGCGCTTGTTGCGGTTCGTGTTGAGGAAGATGTGGCCCATGCCCGCATGCCTCGCCGGCCCGTTTAGCCGCACGATGTCGCCTTCGGGCGGCTCGAGCTTCACGACGTCGGCGCCGAAGTCGGCGAGGATCTGCGTGGCGTACGGCCCCATCACCACGGTGGTGAGGTCGAGGATGCGCACGCCGTCCAGCGGTCCGGGCATCTCGCGCCTAGCTGTTCAACTTGTGCAGCAATTCCTGCGTGCGGCGGCTGTCGGTCGACCGCAACACGCGCGCGGCCATCGGCATGATGTCCGCGATGCTGGTCTTCAGCACGCGCTCCTTGATCGAGAGCAGCTGCGCCGGATGCATCGAGAAATTGCGCAGCCCCAACCCGAGCAGCAAGCGCGTGAGCCGCGGGTCGCCGGCCATCTCGCCGCACACGGCCACCGGCACGCCCCCGCGATTGGCGCGCGAGATCGTTTGCGACACGAGCTGCAGCACGGCCGGGTGCAGCGGGTCGTAGAGGTGCGCGACCGCATCGTCGGTGCGGTCGATGGCGAGCGTGTACTGGATGAGGTCGTTGGTGCCGAGCGAGAGGAACCCCAGGCGCCGCATGAACATCGGCAATGCAAGCGCGGCGGCCGGGATCTCGATCATGCCGCCCACGAGGATCGCCTTGTCGTAAGGCAGGCCGGCCTTGTCGAGGGACGCCTTGGCCTCGCGGATGAGCTCGAGCGTCTGGTCGATTTCGTGCGCGTGCGCGAGCATCGGGATCAGCAGCCGGATCTTGCCGTAGTGCGAGGCCCGCAGGATCGCGCGGAGCTGGCAGAGGAACATCTGCGGCTCGGAAAGGCAGTAGCGGATCGCGCGCAGGCCAAGCGCCGGGTTGGGCATGAGCGCGGCCTCCCCTGCGGCGACTGTCTGCAGTGCCTTGTCGGCGCCGATGTCCAGCGTCCGAATGGTTACCGGCTTGCCTTCCATCGCGAGCGTCACTTCGCGATACGCCTCGAACTGCTCGTCCTCGTCCGGCAGGCTGCGGCGGTTCATGAAGAGGAACTCGGTGCGAAAGAGGCCGATCCCCTGCGCGCCGTTCTCCAGCACCTCGGCCATGTCCTGCGGCAGCTCGATGTTGGCGAACAGCTCCACGGGGATGCCGTCGAGCGACGCAGCGGGGGTTTTCTTAAGCCGCTTGAGCTTTTTGCGCTCGAGTTCATGATGCGACTGCCGCAGCTGATACTCGGCCAGCACCAGCGCATCGGGGTCGACGATCAGGACGCCCTGCAGGCCGTCCACGATCAGGAGGTCGTTCTCGCGGATCATGTGGCGCGCATGGTGCAGGCCCACGATTGCAGGAATATTAAGGCTGCGCGCGAGGATCGCCGTGTGGGAGGTGACGCCGCCCACATCGGTTACGAACCCACCGAACGCGTGCTGCTTGAACAGCAGCATGTCGGCCGGCGACAGGTCGTGCGCGACGACGATGAGCTGCTTTTCGTCCGTGAGGTCCGGCACGACCGTGCCCGGTCGCCCGAGCAGCGCCTTCAGCACACGCTCCACGACTTGCGTGATGTCGGCCTTGCGCTCGCGCAGGTAGGGGTCGTCGATGGCGTCGAACTGCGCAACGAGCGTCTCCATCTGCTGGATGAGCGCCCATTCGGCGTTCATGTGCCGGTCGCGCATGAGCGCCTTGGGCACGCTCGAGAGCGACGGGTCGTTGAGGATCATTTCATGCAGGTCGACGAACGCGCCGAATTCCGCGGGCGCGTCAGCCGGGATCTGCTTGCCTACGTCCTGGAGCTCCTGGCGAACCTTGCCCACAGCCGCATCGAAGCGCGCGACTTCGGTCTCGATCTGGTCCTGCGGCACTTCGTAGTGCGCCACCTCGAGCCGCGCGCTCGACACCAGGTGCGCGTGCCCGATCGTGATGCCGGCCGAGACGCTGTGGCCATGCAGGACGAAATTCACGGCGCCGCCCCCATGCGCGCAGTCATACGCGCGGTCATACGCCTATTCGCCCTCGCCGAATTTGTTGGCAATCAGCTCCTGCAGCGCCTTGACGGCGGCGTCCGCGTCGGCCCCCTCGGCCTCGATCAGCACCGATGAGCCTTTGCCCGCGGCGAGCATCATGACGCCCATGATGCTCTTGGCATTCACGCGCCGTTTGTTGCGCGTGAGCCAGATCTCCGACTTGAAGCGGCTCGCGAGCTGCGTAAGCCGCGCGGAGGCGCGGGCATGCAGCCCGAGCTTGTTGATGATAGGGGCGTCAGCGCTTGCCATAGCAGGGGTCGTTGTTGATGAAGATCACGCCTTCGGTGCCGCCAGCGATCGCCTTGTCGCGTACCGCAGCCAGGGGAGCATCGCGATAGGCCAGGGAGCGCACCAGCATCGGGAGCGAAACGCCGGACACCGCTTCGACATTGCCGTCGGCAATGAGTTGCGTAGCGATATTGCAGGGCGTGGCGCCATACATGTCGGTCATGACTAGCACGCCGCTGCCGTCATCGATGCTGTGGACCAAAGCGCGCGCTTCATCGAGCATCGTGTCCGGCTCGTCCTTGATGCTAACGGCGAGGTGGCCGGTTTGTGCGAGCGGGTGGCCGAGCACGTGGCTCGCCGAGGCGAGCAGGTCTTCCCCGTAGCGGCCGTGCGTGATGAGCAGCACCGCGATCATGTCTCGGCCCGCGAACCGACCGCGCGTTCCAGCGCGTCGACGAAAAGTCCGGCTACGTTGCAGCCGGTCTGGTCCATGATTTCCCGGAAACAAGTCGGGCTGGTCACATTCACCTCGGTCAGGAAATCGCCAATGACGTCCAGGCCGACCAGCATGAGGCCGCGCGGGGCGAGCAGCGGCGCAAGCGTGTCGGCGATCTCGTGATCTCGTTTTGAGAGCGGCTGGGCAACGCCGCGCCCGCCCGCGGCGAGATTGCCACGAGTCTCGCCGGCCTTGGGGATGCGGGCGAGCGCAAACGGCACGACCTGTCCGCCGATCAGGAGGATGCGCTTGTCGCCCTGGGTAATCGCCGGGATGTAGCGCTGCGCCATGACGCTTCGCGCGCCAAACTCGGCCATCGTCTCCACGATCACATTGCGGTTGGGATCGTCGGCCCGCACGCGGAAGATGCGCGCGCCGCCCATGCCGTCCAGGTGCTTGAGGATTGCGTCGCCGTGCTCGTCCACAAAGGCCTGCAGGCGGTCGGGATCGCGGGTGACCAGCGTCGGCGCAATGAACTGCGGAAATTCGGTGATCGCGAGCTTCTCGTTATGGTCGCGCAGCGCCGCCGGACGGTTGAGCACCAACGCGCCCTCGCGCTCCGCGGCTTGCAGGAGCCACGTGCTCGCGACGTATTCGAGTTCGAAGGGGGGGTCCTTCCGCATGAGGACCGCGTCGAACGTGGCCAGGCGGCGCTCGTCCTCCGGCGCGGCCGCATACCAATTCGTGTCCTCGTCGTGCAGCGTGAGGCGCGTGACGCGCGCCGTCACCGTGCCGCCCAACAAGGCCAAGCTGTGCTGCTCGCAGGCATGCACTGCGTAGCCGCGCCGGGCCGCCTCGCGCATCATGGTCACAGTCGAATCCTTGTAGCCTTTCAAGGATTCGAGCGGATCGACGATGAACAGGAATTCCATTCTGAGGGCTGCTCCGGAAACGAAAAGGGGCAGGCGCGAGCCTGCCCCCCGGGATGGCGGGCTGCGCCTTACTTCTTCGCGGGCGTGCCCGGATCGCTGACCGGCGCGGCGGCCGGGGTGCCGGCGCTGGTCGGCGTAGAGCCTTTCGACGAGGGGGCCGGCGTCGTGGAGCCCGGTGCGGCGGCTGCCTTCGCGGGGCCGGCGGCCGCAGCGGCCGGCGCTGGCGGTTCCTTGAAGGCCGCACCCGACTGGTTGGCCATGACTACGATGGCGCGGGCGACCTCGAGATCGGAAAGGTCCGGCACACCGCCGCGCGGGGGCATTGCGCCCTTGCCCTTGATCGCGCTCGCGGTGAGTCCGTTCAGGCCTTGCGCCAGGCGCGTGCCCCAGCTGGCCTTGTCGCCGATCTTAGGCGCGTTGGCTGCACCGGTAGTGTGGCATGCGCCGCAGACGGTTTTCACCACGTCTTCACCCGTCCGCACGACTTTGGGCGCGTTCGCGTCTACGACCTCGACGGTGCCCACCGGCTTGAGCCGCGCGGCCACGACATCGGGCTCGAGCGCAGTGCGGTCTATGTCCTGGTCGGCGAGCACGAAGTACACGACCATGATGATCCCGATGATCGGGACGATGAACGCAAGCAGGAGCACGACGATCAGCTGCTGCGGCGTCTTGATGAACGAGGCGTGCTCGTCGTGCGCGGCTTCGACGTGCGCGGGGTTCAGGCCGGCGGCATGCGTACTCATTCAGGGCGTCCTTTGGCAAAGCCATGATTTTAGCGCGAAAGTCGGGTTCCGGAAAACCCGGCGCGTGGACGTGCAAGGTGAAAACCGATATTCTTCACGGCCTTTCGCAGTACGCAGGAAAGAGGGCGCCCGTAGCTCAGCTGGATAGAGTACTGCCCTCCGAAGGCAGGGGTCACTGGTTCGACTCCAGTCGGGCGCGCCAGCGCATTTAGTGCCGGATTTCAAAACGACAAAAACAAAAAGCAGGGACAACGCGGACTGCCGCTTGCGGCGCCGCCTCGAGCATCCAAGGAGACATGACATGCTGTCGAAGAGTTTGATCCGTGGCGCCGCGGCCACCCTGTTTGCACTCGCGGCTTCGCTTGTTCACGCGCAGTACCCCACCAAGTCCATCACGATGCTCGTGCCGTTCGCCGCCGGCGGGCCTACCGACATCGTTGCGCGCGTCATGGCCCAGGCGATGGGCAAGCCGCTCGGGCAGACGATCATCGTCGAGAACCGGCCGAGCAACGGCGGCATCCTCGCCCCCGAGCAGCTCACCAAGTCGTCGCCCGACGGTTACACGATCCTCATCCACCACATCGGCATGTCGACCGCGCCGTTCCTGTACCGCACGCTGCGCTACAAGCCGCAGGAGGATTTCGAGTACATCGGCCTCATCAACGAAGTGCCGATGACGATCATCGCGCGGGGAAATTTCCCGGCGGCCAATTTCAAGGAGTTCCTTACCTACATCAAAGCCAACAATGCCAAGGTCACCTATGCAAACGCGGGCCTGGGCGCCGCGTCGCACCTGTGCGGCATGCTGTTCATGAGCGCAATCCAGACCGATTTCCTCACCGTCCCTTACAAGGGCACGGCGCCTGCGATGAACGACCTGCTCGGCGGGCAGGTCGACTTCATGTGCGACCAGACCACCAGTACCACCTCGCACATCAAGAGCGGGAAAGTGAAGGTGTTCGCGGTCACCACGCCGCAGCGCGTGGCGTCGCTCAAAGACGTGCCGACGCTCGAAGAACTCGGCGTCAAAGGCGCGGACGTCTCGGTCTGGCACGGCATGTATGCGCCGAAGGGCACGCCGAAGTCCGCGCTCGACAAGCTCGTGAGCGCGCTTCAGGTTGCGCTGAAAGACCCGGTGGTCGCCACGCGGTTCGCCGAGCTCGGTACCGAGCCGATCGACGTCAAGCGTGCAACGCCCGAGGCGCTTCGCACGTTCCTCAAGTCCGAGATGGACAAGTGGGGCCCGCTGATCAAGAAGGCCGGCCAGTACGCGGATTGAAGTAAGGGGGGAGGGAAGGAAGGAAGGGGGGAGCGTCCCCCCTCAGACCCCCCATTACGAAGTCAAAAAAAAGGCGCCCTCGGGCGCCTTTTTTAACGCTGAGGCTGCGTCACTGCGCAACCCCTGCTGATTACGCTACGCCGTGTGACTTGAACCACGCGAAGGCGCGCTTCCATGCGTCTTCGGCGACTTCCTTGCGATAGCTCGGACGGTAATCGGCATTGAAGCCGTGCGGTGCGTCCGGGTACACGTGGATGATCGACTGCTTCTCCTTGCCGAAGGCCTTGAGCGCGGCCTGCATGCGCTCCACTGTGTCGAGCGGGATGCCCTGGTCGGCGCCGCCATAGAGGCCAAGCACCGGTGCCTTCAACTGGTCCGCGATGTCGAGCACGCCCAGCGGCATTGCAGGCGGCGTCGGCAGGAAGGGGCCGTAAAACGCGACGCCTGCTTTCACGCGGGGGCTGTACGCGCTGTACATCCACACCATGCGGCCCCCGCGGCAAAAGCCGGTTACGCCGAGCTTGTTGCCCGCAGCGAGCTTGTGTTTTGCGGCCCATTCGACGGTGCCGTCGTTGTCGATGAACGCCTGCTCATCGGTCAACTTGTTGGCGCCCGCGAGGACTTCCTTGATGTCGGTGAGCTTCCACAACTGGCCGATGCGCGAGTACGGCTCGTTGGCGATCGCGAAGTAGCCTTTGTGCGCGAGGCGGCGGCACACGTCCTTGATGTGCTCGTGCAGGCCCCAGATCTCGGGAATGACAAGGATCACGGGGCGCTTGCCCTTGCCCTTCGGCACGGCGTAGTACGCGGGGAAGGAACCGAAGCGACCTGCGACTTCGATGTCGCCTGCTTCGAGGCCGTCGGTCGAGGTCTTGATCGCCTGCGAGAGGACCGGCGCGGCAGTCACCGCGAAGCCGGCCGCGATCACGCCCTGGATGAACTTGCGCCGGTTCAGGCGCGCTTCGGGCACCAGGCTGTTGAAGTGGGGGTCGTCCAGCGGGTTCGGAAAAACGCCTGGCAGGTCTTCTCTTTTCACGTGCATCTCCCTGTGGGTGAAACCATTAGAATGTGTTTTTTCCGCAGTCTAGTCCACGCGGGGCATTCCATCCAGAGAGCCATGAGCGCCAAGCCGATCTCCCGCTTTCCCGTGCCCGACCTCGCGTCCCTGCCCGAGGACCTGCGCACCAAGCTGCTGGCCATCCAGGAAAAGGCCGGATTCATCCCGAACGTGTTCCTCGCGCTCGCGCACCGGCCCGACGAATTCCGGGCGTTCTTCGCCTATCACGACGCCCTCATGGAAAAGGAAGGGGGGCTCACGAAAGCGGAGCGCGAAATGATCGTGGTCGCGACCTCCGGCGCGAACGAGTGCCAGTACTGCGTCGTAGCCCATGGCGCCATCCTTCGCATCCGCGCCAAGGATCCGCTCATCGCCGACCAGGTCGCGATCAACTATCGCAAGGCCGACATCACGCCGCGGCAGAGGGCCATGCTCGATTTCGCCATGCAGGTTGCTTTGCAGGCGTCCACTGTCGGCGACGAGGACCTGGAAGACCTGCGCGATCACGGGTTTTCGGACGACGACATCTGGGACATCGGCGCGATCGCGGCGTTCTTTGCGCTCTCGAACCGCATGGCCAACCTCACGAACATGCGGCCGAACGACGAGTTCTACCTTATGGGCCGGGTACCGAAGAACAAGTGACAACGGGAATCATCCTGTTTGCGCACGGCGCGCGCGACCCGAATTGGGCGCGGCCGCTGGAGCGATTGAAGCGCATGCTCGCCGAGCGAATGCCGGAGGCAATCGTCGAGCCGGCTTTCCTGGAGCACATGCAGCCCAGCCTGGAGGACGCTGCAGCGGACCTCATCGGGCGGGGCGCCACCGAGTTGTCCATCGTGCCGGTGTTCATCGCGAATGGCGGCCATTTGCGTGAGGACCTGCCGAAACGTGTGGACTCGCTCACCGCAAAGCACCCTGGAATTCCCGTGCGCATCGCGCCTCCCATCGGCGAAGTCGACACGATCCTGTCCGCCATCAGCGGCTGGATCGAAGGCATGCACCGCTAAAAACCAGCCAGGCTCAAACCTGACAGAAAGGGGCCAGGCTCAAAGCTGACAAGCAGTGGCGCCTACGCAATGTCAGGTTCGAGCCTGGCCCCTTTTTGTCAGGCTTGGCCCCGTTTGGGCATGCTTCTTGCGACCTTGGGGTCCGGAGGCTGATGTCTTAGGGGACCCGCATGCTGCGCGTCATGATCGTGGACGACAGTGCCGAAAACTCGCAACAGCGATCGCTTTACCTGCGCCTGATGCTCGAGCAGGTGGGCTACGCGGTGGTCGCCGAGGTGTTCGAGCCGCAAAAGATCTACGAGGCCGTGCACACCCGCACGCCCGACATCATCATCATCGACACCGAGTCCCCGTCCCGGGACACGCTTGAGCACATTGCGATGCTCTCGGCCACCGACCCGCGCCCCATCGTGATGTTCTCCTCCGACCGCGCGAGCGACACAATCCGCGATGCCGTTAAAGCCGGAGTGTCTGCTTACATAGTCGATGGACTGGACGCCGGGCGGGTCCAGCCGATCATCGAGGTTGCGGTGGCGCGCTTCGAATCGTTCCAGGCCGTGAAGAGCGAACTCGCGCAGGTCAAGACTAAGCTCTCCGATCGCAAGGTCGTCGACCGGGCCAAGGGGGTCCTCATGAAGGCGCGACAGATTACCGAGGACGATGCCTATTCGGCGCTTCGCAAGATGGCCATGGAGCGCAGCTTGACCATCGGTGAAGTGTCCCGGCAACTCTTGGCGGTGTCCGACCTCCTGGCCTGAGTTCGCACCGCAATGGGGGCGCGCAGTGCGGAGGGTGCACTGCGAAAGAGCGTCTTTGAGCCCATTCGGGCCGAAACCCTGTGGCATGCGGCTTGCATAGGAGGGGGTGACCGGTCGGGCCAACGGCGGCCCGGCTATGTAGTTAATCCGGCGATGAACAACGGCGTTCTCGTGCATGCCCCGCGTTTTGCGGAGCGTGAGCGACGACGCCGTTTTTGTTTTTCGAGCGAGCCATGGAGAGCACCGATGAGCGAAAAAATCCAGAAACCCCCGAAGGCCGCTTCACGCCGCCGCTTCCTCAAGACCGCGACTAAAGCCGCCGGCGCCGCTTCCCTCATCGCCATGCTGCCGACGCCGCTCCGTTCGTCCGTCTGGGCCGCCGGGTCGGATGCGCCGGAAAAGAAGGAAGTGAAGATCGGCTTCATCCCGCTGACCGACTGCGCCTCGGTCGTCATGGCCTCCGTCATGGAGTTCGACAAGAAGTACGGCATCAAGATCATCCCGTCGAAGGAAGCGTCCTGGGCGTCCGTGCGCGACAAGCTGGTCAACGGCGAACTCGACGCCGCGCATGTGCTCTACGGCCTCATCTACGGCGTGCAGATGGGCCTCGGCGGTCCGAAGAAGGACATGAACGTCCTCATGAGCCTGAACCACAACGGCCAGGCGATCACGCTGTCCTCCAAATTGCACGAAAAGGGCGTCAAGGACGGCGCGACCTTGAAGACGCTCATGGACAAGGAAAAGCGCGAGTACGTGTTCGCGCAGACCTTCCCGACCGGCACGCACGCCATGTGGCTCTATTACTGGCTGGCTGCACACGGCATCCATCCGTTCCAGGACGCCAAGGCCATCGTAGTGCCGCCGCCCCAGATGGTCGCGAACATGCGCGTGGGCAACATGGACGGCTTCTGCGTGGGCGAACCCTGGGGCAACCGCGCGATCGTCGACAAGATCGGCTTCACGGCGGAGACCACGCAGGCGATCTGGAAGGACCACCCGGAAAAGACCCTCGGCACGACCGCCGAGTGGGTGCAGAAGAACCCGAACACCGCTCGCGCCATGACCGCCGCGATCATCGATGCCGGCCGCTGGATAGACGCCTCGCTCTCCAACCGCCAGAAAACCGCCGAGACCGTGGCCGACAAGTCCTATGTGAACACGGACAAGGACGTGATCCTAGCCCGCATGCTCGGCCGCTACGACAACGGCATCGGCAAGTCGTGGGACGACAAGGACGCGATGAAGTTCTACAACGACGGCCACGTGAGCTTCCCGTACCTGTCGGACGGCATGTGGTTCATGAGCCAGCACCGCCGGTGGGGCCTGCTCAAGACCGATCCGGATTACCTCGCAGTCGCAAAGCAGGTCAACCGAATCGACATTTATAAGGACGCGGCCGCGGCCGCGAAAGCCAGCGTACCGAAGGACCCGATGCGCAGCGCCAAGCTCATCGACGGCACGGTCTGGGACGGCAAGGACGCGAAAAAGTACGCCGGCAGCTTCAAGATCAAGGTGGCTTGATGAGCGCGGTTCCCATGCTCAAGCAGGAGTTCGCCACTCCCGTGCTCGTGCACAGTTCCCCGGCGCACCCGGCCGCCCCGGCAATCGAAGCGCGCACGCAGAAGGCGGCTGCAAAGTCGAAGGTCTCGACCGGCACAGGCTATCGCCGCCTGCGCGCGCCGGAGTGGCTGGTGTCATTGATGGCGATGGTGCTGGGCCTGGCGGCCTGCGTCGGCGTCTGGGCGATCGTGTCGAAGACCGGCGGCGGGCGCATTCCCGATCCGATCGTCGTGTGGAAAGCCGCGGTTACCATCTTCTCCGATCCGTTCTACAGCAAGGGCCCGAACGACCAGGGCATCGGCTGGAACGTGCTGATGTCGCTGCAACGCGTGGGCATCGGATTCGGGCTAGCAGCGTTAATTGGAATCCCGCTCGGCTTTGCGGTGGGCCGCTTCAAGTTCCTCTCCGACATGGCCGCACCGATCATCGCGATCCTGAAGCCCGTGTCGCCGCTTGCGTGGCTGCCGATCGGCCTCCTCGTGTTCAAGGCTGCGAACCCCGCGGCGATCTACGTGATCTTCGTGTGTTCCCTCTGGCCGATGATCGTCAACACAGCCGTCGGCGTGCGCCAGATCCCGCAGGATTACTTGAACGTCGCGCGCGTGCTGAACCTCTCCGAATGGAAAGTATTCACCAAGATCCTGTTCCCCGCGGTGCTGCCTTACATGATCACCGGGGTGCGGTTGTCGGTCGGAGTGGCCATGTCGGAGAGGAACTTGAAGCGGCCCACCGCAAAGCCGAGCGGGATTCCAATTAACGCTGCTAGCCCGAAT
>JANXRZ010000114.1 GCA_025352885.1 Pseudomonadota bacterium
CCGTCTGGAACATCCGGCCCAAGTCGCGGATGATGTGCTCCCTCCTTCGGAGCACCCGTCTTGAAAATCCAGAACGTAATTACCCACCAGCTTTCCTGCGAGGTCGAAACACCGTTCACGTCATCGCGGGGCTGGTGGTACAAAACCAAAGGCGCCTTACTTGTCGAAATTGTGACCGACGATGGCCTCATCGGATGGGGCGATTGCTACGGTCCGTCCGCTGTGGCTAAAAGCGTCGTCGACACCCTCCTCAAACCGTCATTGATCGGGCGTGATCCGTTCGACGTCGAAGTCATTTGGGAAGCGCTTTACAACAAGGTCAAGGACTACGGGCTGACCGGCATGACGATCTCCGGCATCAGTGGGGTCGACATCGCCCTTTGGGACCTGATCGGCAAGGCCACCGGAAAACCGATCCACAAGCTGATTGGGGGTGCGTTTCGCACGGACCTGACTGCCTACGCCACTGGGCTCTATTTCACCGACATGGATCGATTGACAGAGACGGCCGTCGAGGAGGCGCTTGGATACAAGGCGCAAGGGTTTTCCGCGGTCAAGATGAAGATTGGATTGGGGTCGATGAAGAAAGATCTTGCCCGGATCAGCGCCGTCCGCGATGCGATTGGTCCGGACATGCTGCTGATGGTCGATGCCAACCATTGCTACAACGTGCCGCAAGCCATCCAGATCGGGCGGGAGATGGAGAAGCTCGATATTCATTGGTTCGAAGAACCCGTGTCGCCCGAAGACCTCGAAGGCTATGCGGAGGTGTCGCAAGCCCTCGACATGCAGGTTGCCGGGGGTGAAAACGAGTTCACCAAGTTCAGCTTCAAAGAGATCATCAATCGCCGCGCCATGGACATCATTCAGCCTGATGTGTGCGCAGCGGGCGGCATCACGGAGTGCAAGAAAATCGCGGCCCTGGCGCAGGCCCACTGGATCCAGTGCGTTCCGCACGCCTGGGGCACGGCGATTGGATTAACCGCGACCATGCACTTCCTGGCCTCGCTGCCCGAGTGCCCGCCTTGCTTGGTGCCGCAGCCGCCGATGCTCGAATACGAACAAACCTATAACCCGTTCAGGGAAGAACTTGGGGGCGACGTCTTCAGCCACAAGAACGGCGTCGTGAAGGTCCCCACCGGTCCGGGTCTCGGGATCGAGATCAACCGGGATATCTTGAAGCGCTATAAGGTGGGCTGACCTTCACTTGCCAAAAATGGAAAGCCAACGGAGCGGGCGCCTAGTACGGCCGGCACTTTCGAAAAACAATCTCCAGGAATCCTTCGCTGCTGCAGGCGACGGTCGTGCCGGTTATGGAGCGCTCAACGGCCCCGGCCGGACGTGCGCTCGAGCTTGACGCCGTTCTTCTCGGCGATGGCGTAGTACTTCAGGGACTCTGCGTAGTCCTTCGTTACGTCGCCTTTGCCCTCGGCAAAAATATCGCCAAGAGATTTGGCCGCATCGAACTCCCCAGCGCGCACGGCGCGTACATAGAGCCGCACGGCCTGCTTGATGTTGCCGGATGATTCTGCCGCCCGTCCTTGCTGGTAAAGGGACACCTTCGGTGCCCCTGCGTCCGAAACCGATGGAGCCAGACTCGCAACTTGTTCCCCCGGCGCACTTGGTTTGCTGGGATCGGCGGCCGGATTTTGGGCCGCGCGTTCCGCGGCTTTTTTCGCGATCGCCTCTTCCTCGCGGATCGCCAAGCGCTCAGCCGCGCCAGTGCTGGCAGTGATCTTGGTTTTCGGCGTTTCGACGGGTGCCTTAGGCGCAACGGCCGCAACGGGCGCAGGCGCCTTCGCGGCAGCTGCTTTGTCTGCTGCGGCTTTCTCGGCTGCGGCGACCTTGTCCGCCTCTGCTTTCTCAACTGCGGCTTTTTCTGCGACGACGCGGCCCTTCTCGGCGGCCGCCTTATCCTGCACGGCTTTTTCCTGGGCCAGTTTGTCCTGTGCGACCTTGTCCAGGGCGGCCTTCTCTGCGTTCGCCTTTTTCTGGGCTTCGCTCTCTTTAGCCTTCTTAGCCGCGTCTTCCGCTTTGGCAACCGCAGCTTTCGCCTCGGCTTCCTTCTGCTTCACCAGGTCGGCCTGCCTCTGCAACTCGGCCTCCCTGCGCTTGGTTTCCTCGGCGAGTTGCTGCTGTTTGGCCACGTCGCCCGACGCCTTGGCTTCCGCCTCCGCCTTGCGCGCTTCTTCCAGCTGCTTTGCAGCCAGCTGTTCGCCCTGGCGGGCGGCGATCAGCTGCTCGTTCGATTTCTTTGCGACCTCGAGCGCGGCCATCAGCGCCTGTGTATCCGGCGAGCGCGTGAGGTAATAGAACGAGCCACCGCCAATTGCCGCGACGAGCAATCCAATGGCGACCGGTATAAGTGGCGAACCCTTTTTCTTACGGATTTCCTTGGTGAGGTGTGCTGTCTCTGCAGCCTTCTTCTTCAACTCCTCTTCGTTCTTGCGCAGTTCTTCTTCCTGCCTCTTCAACTGCACCTGCAGGTCGGCTTCGCGCTTGGCGAGCTTCGCTTCGAATTCCGCTTTCTCAGTGGCCTCGCGCTCGGCGCGAGCCTTGCTTTCGATCTCGCGCTGCGCTTCGATCTCCGCAGCGCGCTTCTTGTAATCGGCTTCGCGCTTTTCAAGTTCCGCTTCGAGCTTGGCCTTTTCCTCGGCGAGCTTCGCCTTGACCTCGGCTTCGCGCCTGGCCGCTTCCTCGAGCTCTCGCTTCTCCTGCTCGGCCGCCTGCAGGCCCTTCGTCGCGGTTTCCTCACTGGCAACGCCACGCAATTTCGCGCTTTTACGCTTTGCGAGGGCGGCATAAATGCCGTCCGGGAACTGCTTTACGTAAAGGTCGAAGTCGTCGGCATCATTGCCATCCTTGATCGAGCGCCAAAACTCGAGCTCGACCTCCTGGGTTCCGGTTTGCCCGGTGTTGGTGCTGGAAGATCCGGCCGAAGCCGCAGCGATGGCTGCAGGGGGCAGCGAGGCATCGAATGCGAGCGAGCCAACGACCGTCTTGTCGCTGTCGTCCGTCGTCGCCTTGCCCTCAAGCGCATTTTTCAGGTCCGCGCCGAGGTCGCGCGCATTCTGGTAGCGCGCGTTCATGTTCTTCGCGAGCGCCTTGCTTATGATGGCGTCGAAAAGCGGCGAGATATTGGTATTCAGCCGGGACGGCATGACCGGCTCGTCCTGGAGGATCTTCTTCGCGATCGTCCAAGTGCTGGTACCGGTGAACGGCTTCTCGCCCGTAAGGAACTGGTAAAGGATGATCCCCGCGGAGAAGATGTCCGTCCGGCGGTCGATCTCGCCGCCTTCGATCTGCTCGGGCGACATATAGGCCGGCGTACCAACAATTGCCCCGGCCTGCGTCTTCTCGGACGCAGAGCGGTCCGCGTCGGTGATTCGCGCCACACCGAAGTCCGCGAGCTTCACGCGGCCCTTGCTGTCGATCATCACGTTCGCGGGCTTGATGTCCCGGTGAATGATCCCGGCCTCGTGCGCAAAATGCAGGGCTTCGCAGAGCTCCCCCATGATGTGCACGGCTTCCTTGATGTCGAAGCGCTCGCTCGCGTCGAAGAAGTCCTTGAGTTCCTTGCCCTGGATGAACTCCATGACGATGTACGCGACTTCGCCTTCGGCGCCGAAGTCATACACCTGGACGATGTTCGGATGATTCAGCCGCGCGACGGCCTGCGCCTCGCGATCGAAGCGCATCGTGTATTCACGCGCGGTATCTTCGTCGAGCGAGCTCTTGAGAATGGTCTTGATTGCGACTTTGCGGTGCAATCGCGGGTCCATGCCCGCATAGACAACGCCCATCGCGCCCTTGCCAAGGACACTTACGATGTCATAGCGCCCGAGGCGCTTCAGATCAGCTGGGGGTGTCGCCATTAATTTTTTCTTCCCGGGGCCCGACGAGCCAGGGCCAGGATCATTATGCCTTTAGCGCGGGGAAAAAGCCCCAAGCCGCGCGCCTCGACTCTCGAACCGTAATCATTCACCACTTTGGCGGAATGCGCCACCCCCGCGACCGTTAATCGTGAGGGGCACGCAGACTGGCGGCCGCTATCCAACGGCAGCCCGCTTGTCCGCTTCTCGGATGTCGATCGCCGCACTCCGCTCGAGCAACTCCCGGGCACGCGCCACGACCGGCACGTCGACCATCTTGCCGTCCAGGGCGAACGAGGCGCGACCCGACGCCTCGGCCGTGACATTTTCCACAAGCACGCGCTTGGCGTAGGCGACTTCCGCTGCGTCGGGCGTGTACTCCTCGTTCACGATGGGCACCTGCCCGGGATGGATGCATCCGGCGCCCATGAAGCCGAAACGCCGCGAGCGGCGAACCATTGTCCGAAAGGCGGGCAAGTCCCCGAAGCCGGCGACGCTTGCAATGAATCCCAAGGGCACGATCCCCCCTGCCCGCGCGGCAAAAATCATCTGCTGCTTTGGCATCTGCAGGGTCTCCTCGAGCGGGGCCATGCCGGTTTCCAACGCGAAATCCTCGCCACCGATGTTCATGGCGGCGAGGCGGTCCACTGCGGTTGCGATGTCAGGCATGCGAAAGAAGGCGTCCGGCGTTTCGACCATGGCAATGAAGAAAGTGTGGCCCGGGATGAGGCCTCGCCGCGCCTCGAGATCGCTGACCAGTTCGTCGAGCAACCGCAGGTGGTCCGGCCCCTGGACCTTCGTCACCGCGATACCACGGACATCCGGCCCGATGGCAGCTTCGAGGTCCCGCACTGCCATAGACAAAGGACGGTTGATGCGCACCACGACGTCCCCGCCGCCTCGCCGGACACGTGCAGCCGCTCCGGGTACGAGCGTGCGTGCGTGATCTTTTTCCGAACCCGGCACGCTGTCCTCCAGATCGAGTTGGATGCAGTCGGCGCCCCGTGTGTGCGCTTTGTCGACATACCTTTCAACGTTCACCGGGACGTATAGCAGCGAGCGCCACACAGGCAGGTCGGGTTTCATGCGTGTTCCCCTTTCGGTCGACTGTCGCCTTCATATACGGCGCCGGCCGCAAGTAAACCCGCATATCGAGCGTCATCGACGCCCACTTCTCCCAGAAGCGCGCGGTTGTGCTCACCCAGCGAAGGCGCAGGCGAGCGTACCGAGCCGGGTGTTCCCCCCAACCGCGGAACAACATGATGCATGGGCACCGCGCCCATTTCGGCGTCCGGATAGTCGGCAAGCAGTTCGCGTTCGAGCACATGGGGATCCTCGACGATCTGCGAAATGTCGTAGATCGGCCCGATCGTCACCTCGGCCGCCTCAAAAAAGCGCACGTTGTCGGCTTGGCTTCTCTGTGTAATGAATGCGCCGATGATGAGGTCGAGTTCCTTCCGGTGGCGAACCCTTTCGGCATTTGTCCGGAAGCGGGCATCGTCGATCAGGTCGCCCCGCCCGATGGAACGGAACAGCCGCTCCGCCATTTTCTGGGTCGCCGCCGAAAGGCAAACCCACAAGTCGTCACTTGTCTTGTAGGCGTTGCGGGGGCCGGAAGTAGTCGAGCCGCTTCCGGCGCGAGGCTTCACTTCGCCGGTCAACCGGTAGTTCGCCGCCTGCGGACCAAGCACTGCGAAGAGCGGATCGAGCAGTGGAAGATCGATCACCTGACCGGCGCCGCCGTTTTGCTCGACTTCGCGAAGCGCAATCATCACCGCAGTGGAGCCGTACAGGCCGGCGATGCTGTCTGCGAGATACATAGGAGGCAACACGGGCTCGCGATCCTCGAACCCATTCATCGATGCAAATCCGGAAAGCCCCTCAACCAAGGTGCCGAAGCCCGGGCGCCGTCGATAGGGCCCTTCCTGCCCCCAGCCTGAGATGCGCACGATCACGAGCTTTGGATTGCGACCGGTCAAGATTTCCGGTCCGAGCCCCATGGTCTCCAAGGTGCCGGGGCGAAAACTTTCCACAAAGATGGCAGCGGTTGAAACAAGGTCGAGCAGCACGGCCTTCGCCTCCGTGTTGCGCAGGTCGAGGCACAGGCTTTTCTTGTTCCTCGCGTAGATCTTCCAGTTAGTGGCGACGCCTTGCGTGCTCCAGGCCCGCAGGGTGTCGCCGGAAGGCGGTTCGACTTTCACGACTTCGGCGCCGAAATCGCCAAGTACCTGCGTCAGCAGATTGCCCGCGACGAGCCGAGAAAGATCAAGCACGCGAACGCCGTTCAAGGGCCCTTTGGCGTCCGGCGTGAAGTCCCGCCTTTTGGGAGATGCATCCATGGAAGCGACAGAGGGGGTGTGAATATTTCCTAAATAGACAACGACACTGGCCTGAGAACCGCGCAGGCGTTAGTTCTTACAAAATTAAAGTTAGACATTTAAGCTGGCCGTACGCCCACCGCGCGATCCCGTGAGCGCTGCATCACCCAGACCAGCGCCACCAACAGTAAGGCAGGAAGGAAGATCCAGTAAGGCGACGGCCGAGACGGATTAACCAGCCTCACTTCGACAATCCGAAATCCCTGTTCCACCCCGAGCTTCCTCGCCCGGCTGCCGAACTTCACATTAGACACCTCGAGATCGTCGCCAAGCGTTACAAGGGCGACTCCGCCCGCACGGATGCGTTCACGCCCGTTGCGCCCTTCCCCCAAAGGCAAGGCGACCGTCTTCCGAACGACTTTGCCTTCGATCGACTCCCCGGCAATGGTGACCGCAAGCCATTCATCGGGGCCCATCTGCTCGGCAGTCTTGAAAATTTCTGCGGCGGGCACGGCTTGGTATTTGGCATAGAACCGGTCAACCACCCAGTCCGGGCGGAAAAGGAGGAAGGTTGCAAGGAACAGAATGCCTATCTCGAGCCAGGTGCATTTGGCCCGGAACCACCCCATCGTTGCCGCTGCGAAAAGGAGCGATGCGCCGGTTGCGCTGAGAGCGACGACCGCGATCTCCACCCATGATCCCACGCCGATCAACAGGATCTGTGGGTTGAAGATGAACACGAACGGAAGGATGGCGGTCCGAAAGCTATACCACGTCGCTTGTAGACCGGTCGCATTCGGGTCGTCTCCCGAGATGGCCGCGGCCGCATAAGACGCAAGGCCGACTGGCGGTGTCACGTCCGCCATGATTCCAAAATAAAACACGAACAGATGAACCGCGATCAGCGGAATGACCAGGTCGCTGCGCGCCCCGAGTTCCACGATGACCGGGGCCATCAGCGTAGCGACCAGGATGTAGTTAGCAGTGGTCGGCACCCCGGCGCCGATCAACAGGCAAATTACCGCCGTGAGCACCAGCATGATGAGCACATTGCCCGCTGAAATCTGCTCCACGAAGTCGGTCATCATGAGACCCATGCCGGTGAGCGTGATCACCCCGACGATCAGGCCCGCACTCGCGCACGCCACCCCGATGCCGATCATGCTTCGACCGCCGAGGACTAGGCCCCTCCACAAGTCGGCGACCCCTTTTTGCAAACCTGCCCTTACGACGCCCGTTTGCCTGAAGAGGGCGAGGAGCGCAGGTTGTGCAACTACCATGGCCATGGCCGTCGCCGTGGCCCAGAAGGCAGAAGTTCCTGGCGACAGTTCCTCCACCATGAGGCACCAGAGCAATACGACGATCGGGATGAAGAAGTGCAGTCCCGCGCGTACCGTCGGCCAGGGCCTGGGAAGCCGTACGACGGGTGCCATCGGATCATCCTGCGGTACGTCCGGGAACCGCGCCGAATAGCCAAGCAGCAAGAGGTAGGTGATCACGGTCAATGCAACGAGCGCCCAGGTTGCATCCGCGTCAAAAAGCCAGCGGACCCCGGTGATGCCGTAATAGACGAGGGCGCAGGCCGCCAGGGTGCCGCTCACCCCGAGCGCCGCGCCGAGAAGGCGCTGTCCGGGCGTACGGGTATAGCCGCGCGGAATGACCTTGAGGTCGTACTTGAGCGCTTCCAGATGAACGATATAAAAGAGCGCTATGTACGAAATCACCGCGGGGAGCGCCGCATGCTTGCAGACCTCCGCGTAAGGGATGCCAACGTACTCGACCATGAGGAAGGCGGCGGCACCCATAACTGGCGGCATAAGTTGCCCGTTGATCGACGAGGCCGCTTCGATCGCACCCGCCTTTACACCGGAGTAGCCGGTACGCTTCATGAGCGGGATCGTGAAAATGCCGCCGGACACCACGTTCGAGACCGACGACCCTGACACCAAACCGTTCAACGCAGAGGACACGACAGCCACCTTGGCCGGTCCGCCGCGCAGGTGACCGAGAAGCGCTACCGAAACCTGCATCATGTAGTTGCCTGCGCCCGCGATATCGAGCAGCGTGCCGAACAGCACGAATAGAAAGATGAACTGGACCGAAACTCCGAGGGCGACGCCATACACGCCCTCGGTCGTCAGCCACATGTGGGACACGAACCGCTGAACCGTGGCCCCTTTATGCTGGATGACCTCCGGCATCAACGGCCCTGCAAAGATGTAAATGAGGAACAGCCCGGTGGTGATCAGCATGCCCATGCCCATCGCCCGCCGGGTGGCCTCGAGCATGATCGCCACGCCCACCAGCCCGACGCTCAGGTCCATGGTGGTGGGCTTGCCGGGGCGCGTGGCCAACTCGTTGTAGTAAAGGTACAGATAGGCCGCGCAAAAGGCGCCTGCCACCGCCAGCAGCCAGTCGGCCCACGGAACGACTTTGCGCGACGAGGACTTGAAAGCAGGAAAGGCAGCGAACGCCAGGAAAATCGCGAACGCCAGGTGGACT
The DNA here is from genome assembly GCA_025352885.1 of Pseudomonadota bacterium. Lineage (GTDB taxonomy): Bacteria > Pseudomonadota > Gammaproteobacteria > Burkholderiales > SG8-39 > SZAS-79. The sequence goes on from JANXRZ010000114.1 coordinate 8,693, forward strand.
GCGCGCGCCTCAGTATCATTGAAGATGCCGAAACCCATGACGAACGGCAGGGGGGACGCATACCACACCTGGAAAACGGACCATGCGGCAGCAACGAGCGCGAGCAACGCGCCGACCTGGCCGCCGGGTTCACGTCCCCCCAGGTCCGCTTCCTTGACCAGTTGCTCGAGGTCCGGCGACGGCGCGCTAGGCTGGTCAGTCATCGAGGTGCCCGGCCAAATGAAAAGGGCGGAATTCGCATCCCGCCCCGCATGGTTTCATCGGCCCGCCGGCTTACTTTAGCCAGCCCTTTTCCTTGTAATACCTTACCGCCCCTTCGTGCAGCGGCGCGGACAAGCCGTCCCGGATCATGTGCTCTGCCGAAAGGATGGCTAGCGCCGGGTGGAGTTTCTTGAATTCGTCGAAATTATCGAATACGCCCTTGACCACCGCGTACACCGTATCGGCGGGCACTTTGCTCGAGGACACCATCGTTGCGAGTACGCCGTACGTCTTCGTGTCGGCGGCGTTGTTCGGGTACAACCCGGCCGGAATGGACGCGTAGGCGTAGTAGGGCTTCTCCTTGACGAGCTTGTCGACAGCTGGCCCGGTGAGGGACACCAGCCTGGCGCCGCACGAGGTGGTCGGGTCCTGGATATTGGCTGACGGGTGGCCCACCCCATAGAAGAACCCGTCGATCTTGCCGTCACAGAGCGCGGCGCCATGCTCGTCGGCCTTCAGTTCGGAGGCGAGCGAAAAGTCGGCCAGCTTCCAACCCATCGCACCCAGCAGTTCTTCCATTGACGCGCGGGTTCCCGAACCAGGGTTGCCGACGTTAAATTTCTTTCCCTTGAAATCGGCAAACGTACGGATATTCGATTCCTTGCGAGCGAGAACCGTGAAGGGTTCTGGATGGAGGGAAAACACCGCTCGCAACTCGTTATGGGCGCCGTCCTTGAACTGCGCGAGCCCTTTCACTGCGTTGTATTGGACGTCCGACTGTGTCGCGCCCAAGTCGAGCTCACCGGCCTTGATCGTGTTGACGTTGAACACCGATCCGCCGGTCGACTCGACCGAGCAACGGATGTTGTGCGCCTTGCGGTCCTTGTTGACCAGGCGGCAGATTGCGCCGCCCGCCGCGTAGTAAACGCCCGTCACGCCGCCCGTGCCGATCGTGACGTACTTTTGCTGGGCTTGCGCGATAGGCGCAGCGGACCCGAATGCGGCCGCGACGATTGACGTGACGATCCAAGCGGCACTTCTCATGAATGGCTCCCCCAGAGGCTCGACCGGCCAGCTTATCCAAGCTCGTCCTAAGCAGCAAGGACGGCGGGGTGCCCCAGCGTGGCCGACAATGCGACGGAAAACTTCGCTACCAGTTCATCGAGCTGGCCTTCGTCGACGATAAATGGCGGCGCGAACAGTACGTGATCGCCCCGGACGCCATCGAGCGTCCCGCCCATTGGGTAGCACATGAGGCCCGCCTCCAGCGCCGCCTTCTTGAGACGTGAGTTCACTTTGCGACCGGCGTCGAACGGTTTGCGGGTCGCGCGATCTTCGACGAGTTCGATCGCGCGAAAAAGCCCGCGGCCGCGGATGTCGCCCACGTTCGGGTGATCCCCGAAGGCATCTTGCAGTTTCTGGTCGAGCAACTTTCCCAACGGCGCTACACGCGCGAGCAACCCGCCTTCGTGCAACCGCTTTTGAACGGCGAGGGCGCCGGCGCACGCCGCAGCGTGGCCCAGGTAAGTGTGGCCATGCTGGAAGAAACCGCTGCCCGAAATGATCATCGAATAGATCTTGCCCAATACGATGACCGCGCCTATGGGTTGGTAGCCGGCACCCAGTCCTTTGGCGACGCAGACCAAATCGGGTACGACGCCTTCCTGTTCGAACGTGAACAGGTCGCCGCAGCGACCCATGCCGCACATCACCTCGTCCAGGATCAGCAGCACGCCGTACTTGTCACACACCTCCCGGATCCGCCTGAAATAGCCGGGCACCGGGGTGACGGCTCCCAAGGTGGCGCCCCCGACGGTCTCGGCGACGAATGCAATCACCGTGTCGCCGCCCAGTCGGACGATCTCGGCTTCGAGTTCGGCGGCCAGCCGCGTGGCGTAAGCGTCGTCGGTCTCCTTGTCTTCCTTGCCGCGATACGCAAAACAGGGTGAAACGTGGGAGACATCTATAAGCAGCGGCTCGAACTGCTTGCGACGCCAGGCATTGCCGCCAACGGCCAGCGCACCCAGCGTGTTGCCGTGGTAACTGCCGCGTCGCGCAATCAGGTGCTTGCGTTGCGGCTCGCCCTTTTCAACGAAATACTGCCGGGCCAGTTTGAGCGCGGCTTCAACCGCTTCAGAACCGCCCGAAACGAAGTAGACGCGTTCGAAGGTGTCCGGCGAGCGGCGAATCAGCTCATCGGCCAACGCCTCCATTGGCTCATTCGAGAAAAAGGACGTGTGGGCAAACGGGAGGCGATCGAGCTGTGCCTTGATCGCATCGACTACTGCCCGGTCGGAGTGTCCGAGGCACGACACCGCCGCCCCGCCTGAGGCATCCAGATAGCGCTTGCCCGTGCGGTCAATGAGGTAGGCGCCATCGCCTCGCACGGCGACGGGATATTCGTTACCCGGATTGCGATGGAATACGTGGCTCATGCGCCCCCCATCCTCGTTCGAACGCCCTCGTCAAACAGCGAGGTTGGCGTGCAATCGCGTCCGCCTTGCTTCGAGTTCGCCGGGCAGGTGCGTGCCCAACCGGCCCAGCAGCTCATCATGCGCGTGGAGTTCGTCAGCCCATGCGCCCCGCTCGACTTCGCTCAGGGTCGCGTAGTCGTCCCGGGTAAACTTTTCCAGTCCCTTCCACGAGATATCCTCGTAGCGCGGCATGATGCCGAGCGGCGTCGCGGCCCCCTTCGTGCTCCCCTCGCACCGCTCAACAATCCATTGGAGGACGCGCATGTTTTCGCCGAACCCGGGCCAGATGAACTTGCCGGCGGCATTGCGCCGGAACCAGTTCACGCGAAAAATCCTGGGCGGTTGGGAGACAGCTTTGCCCACTTTGAGCCAGTGGGCGAAATAGTCGCCAATGTGGTACCCGCAGAATGCGAGCATGGCCATTGGGTCGCGCCTGACTACGCCCACCTTCCCGGTGATCGCGGCGGTCGTCTCCGACCCCAGTGTCGCAGCCATGTAAACGCCGTCTTCCCAGCTGGGCGCTTCGACTACGAGCGGCACGGTGGACGAACGGCGTCCCCCGAACAGAAAAGCCGAAATCGGCACGCCTGCTGGATCCTCCCATTTCTCATCCATGGAGGGGCACTGGGCCGCGGGGACGGTGAAGCGTGCATTTGCGTGTGCTGCCAGGCGGCCGGAGTCAGGCGTCCAGTCCTTGCCTTGCCAGTCTATGAGTTTCTCGGGCGTCGTCTCGGTCATGCCCTCCCACCAAACGTCGCCGTCGGGTGTCAGTGCCACGTTGGTGAAAATCACGTTTGAACGCAGCGTTTTCATGGCGTTCGGGTTCGTCGCTTCCGATGTGCCGGGCGCCACCCCAAAAAATCCGGCCTCGGGGTTGATCGCATAGAAACGCCCGTCCTTGCCAGGCTTCAGCCAAGCGATGTCTTCGCCGACGGTGGTGACTTTCCAGCCTGCGAAGCTCTTGGGCGGGATCAGCATGGCGAAATTGGTCTTGCCGCACGCCGAAGGGAAGGCCGCGGACACATAATGCTTCGCGCCGTTTGGCGACTCGACCCCAAGAATCAACATGTGCTCGGCCAGCCAGCCTTCATCGCGGGCCATGATCGAAGCGATCCTGAGCGCAAGGCACTTCTTGCCCAGGAGCGCATTGCCGCCATAGCCCGATCCGAAAGACCAGATCTCCCGTGTCTCGGGAAAATGGACGATCCACTTCTCGCTGTCGTTGCAGGGCCAGGCCACGTCTTTCTGGCCCGGGGCAAGCGGCGCACCGACTGAATGGACGCACGGCACGAACGTCCCGTCTTCCCCCAGATGCTCGATCACTGCGCGACCCATGCGCGTCATCATGCGCATGTTGACTACGACGTAGGCCGAATCGGAAACCTCCACGCCGACCTGCGCGATGTGCGAGCCGATGGGCCCCATTGAAAACGGGATGACGTACAGCGTGCGGCCCCGCATGCAGCCATCGAACAGCCGGTTCAGCGTCCCGCGCATTTCGCCGGCGTCCATCCAGTTGTTCGTCGGGCCGGCGTCATCTTTTCGTGCGCTGCAGATAAAGGTGCGGTCTTCCATGCGCGCCACGTCGGTGGGATGCGAGCGCGCGAGGTAGCTGTTCGGGCGAAGCTTCTCGTTCAGCTTCAGGAAAGTGCCGGCACTGACAAGTTCGGAACACAGCCGCTCGTTCTCTTCCTCGGAGCCGTCACACCACACGACACGTTCGGGCTTCGTGAGCGCAACGACACCCGCCACCCATTCGAGCAGGCGGCGATGTCGCACATAGGACGGGGCGGCAGAAGAGTCAGTCATCGGTTTGTTCATCAAGTCCACTCCAAAATGAAAACGGCCCTGGGCTCCCCGGGGCCGAAAATATTGACTTCCTATTAGCCGGAATTGTATCAGCGCGCCATGTTTAAACGAGCCGGACGCACGAACCCAACCGCCGCTGCTTGCTGCGCAGCATTCACCGCTGCCTGATCGCAAGTGGCTGTCACGTTGCAGCTTTTACAAATTTCTCCTTGAGTGCCCGCGCGCCTCGAAACAGAAACCCAGTACCGCTGACAAGCACGATCACGCGGGTGACATGAGCCGCGGTGACCAGCGGGACACCGAGTTGAAGTACTTTCGCGGTGATGCACATTTCGGCAATGCCACCCGGTGCCGTCGCGAGCACCACGCTTGCAACAGGCAATCCGTAAGACCAGGCCAGGACGCCACCCAAAGAGGCCGCAAGCGCCATCGCCAGCAGGATGCTCAAAAGCGCCGCGCCGACAAATGCAGGCATCTTGTCCATGAAGCTGCGTTCGAACCGTCCGCCCAAAGCACACCCGATCAACAATTGGCCCAAATTGGTGACTGCGGGTGGGATGCTTGAAAGCTCGACCTGGCTCACAGTCAGCAAAATGACGGCGAAAAGCGGCCCGAGCATGAACGCATTCGGTGCCCGAACACGCGTGAGCACGCCTCCGCCGATCGCCGCGATCGCGAGCAGGAGCGCGAGCCCGCCCCACTGGAACGGTGCCCTCGACTGAACATGCAAGTCAGCGCCATGCGCGCCCGAGTAAGTCAGCGCGAACGGAACGACGATGACCACCGCCAGGATACGCATCGATTGCGCTATCGCGACACGATCGGCCCTCGCACCGAATCGCTCGGCGAGGATCGCCATTTCGGCCGCTCCCCCCGGCACGCTCGCGAAGAAGGCCGTCGTGCCATCGGTATCGCCGATTCGTTGAATGAGCCAAGCGCAAGCGCACGCGATGACGATTGCGAGGAGGGCCGCGAGCACCAGGAGGCTCCAATATGACGCGACCTCCCGCGCAACAACGGGCGTGAAATACAACCCTAGTGCGGCGCCGATGATGACCTGTCCTATTGGGCGCCCCAGTCCGGGCGGGCGGAGCCTAGCCCCGCTGAAATTGAATATCGCCATCACCACCAGAGGCCCGATCATCCAGGGCAGCGGCGTTCCAAGCCACGCGAAGAGGGCCCCGCCAGCCGCGCAGAGCGCCAGCGCCGCAGCAGGGTTGAGGGCCGTGTCGCGCGCAGCTTTCACTTGCCGATACAGAAGCGGGAAAAGATCTCGCCTAGCAGGTCATCCGAAGTGAACTGGCCTGTGATCGATGAAAGCGCCGCCTGAGCAAGGCGCAATTCTTCAGCAAAGAATTCCCACCTGGTTTCGTGCAAGGCCGCGGCTTCGAGGTGCTTGCCCGCTTGTGCTAGTGCGCGCAGGTGCCGGTCGCGCGCTACGAATGCAGTCTCGACGGACTCTTGCCAGCCTGCGGCCCGGAGCAGCGATGCACGCAATCGGTCGATGCCCTCGCCGGTCTTTGCTGAAACGCGAATACGCTCGTGCCCATCCTCACTCCCCGTAGCCGCAGGGCCCGCAAGGTCGATTTTGTTGATCACTCGGATGCGGGGCACCCCTACTGGAAGGCTCGAAGTGATTGCGCGGTCTTCAGCCGTTTCCCCTTGTGTCGCATCGATCACCACGAGCACGAGGTCGGCTCCGCCCACTTCCCGCCAGGTTCGCTCGATGCCGATGCGTTCAACCGGGTCGACGGTCTCCCGCAATCCCGCCGTGTCGGAAATGTTGAAAGGCACGCCTTCGATCGCGATGGTCTCGCGAATGGCGTCACGAGTGGTTCCGGGGACCGGGGTGACGATCGCCCGCTCTTCGCCCGCGAGGCGGTTGAGCAGGCTCGACTTGCCGACATTGGGTCGCCCGGCCAGCACGACGTTCACTCCCGAACGCAAGAGGCTGCCGGACCGGCTGCTCGCAAACACCAGGCCTAAATCGGTGCGAACCTCGACAAGGCGGCGACGCAACTCTTCAAGGTGCACGGCATCGATCTCTTCTTCAGGGAAATCGAGCATGGCTTCGGTGAGCGAGCGCAGGTCGGTGAGTTGGCTTACCAGCCGATCGACGGCCCGGGAAAAGTCGCCGGCAAGCGACCGCAATGCACTGCGCGCCGCCAGGGAAGTCGACGCTTCAATCAAGTCAGCCACTGATTCGGCCTGGGCCAGATCCAGTTTGCCGTTTAAGAAAGCCCGCCGCGTAAATTCGCCGGGCTCCGCCATGCGCGCACCGGCTGTTACGCAGGCTGCGAGGACCAGGCCCAGCACGACCGGGCTGCCATGGCCCTGCAATTCGAGCACCGCCTCCCCGGTATAGGAGGCCGGCGCCGGAAAATAAAGCGCGATGCCCTCATCGATCGGTCGGCCATCGGCGTCGCGCATCCAGACCAAAGTGGCCAGGCGGGGCACCGGCGCCTTACCCGTCAGGGCGCGGGAAATCTCTAAGGCGTTCGAGCCGGAAATCCGGACAATGCCCACCCCACCACGCCCGCCGGGCGTCGCAATGGCGGCGATAGTGTCGCGCTCGGGATCAGCGCTTTCCATGGGCAGGTTTGCCGCGCTCGAACATGCGCTGAATCTGCCACTGCTGTGCGATGGAAAGGATGTTATTGACCAGCCAGTACAGCACCAGGCCCGCCGGAAAGAAAAAGAAGAAGATGCTGAACACGAACGGCATGAACATCATCACTTTCGCCTGGACGGGATCCGGCGGGACAGGGTTGAGCTTGGTCTGCACGACCATCGTCACGGTCATCAGGATCGGCAACACGTAATACGGGTCCAACGCGGCCAGGTCGTGGATCCAGAGCATGAACGGCGCATGGCGCAATTCGATGGCGGCCAGCAGCACCCAGTACAGCGCGATGAACACCGGGATCTGCACCATGATCGGAAAACATCCGCCAAGCGGATTGATTTTCTCCGTCTTGTACAACTCCATCATTGCCTGGTTCTGTCGAGCACGGTCGTTGGCGTACATCTCGCGAATCTTGGTCAACCGGGGGGTGACCAGCTTCATCTTCGCCATCGATCGATAGCTCGCGGCCGAAAGCGGAAAGAAAACGATTTTGATGGTGACGGTCAAAAGGATGATGGCAACACCCCAGTTGCCCGACAGGGCGTGGTATTTCTCGAGCAGCCAGAAAAGCGGCCAGGCAATGATCGTCAGCCAGCCATAATCGACGACGAGGTCGAATCCGGGCGCCACCTCCTTGAGCCGCCGCTGCTCCTGCGGTCCGACATAGAGCGGGGCATCCACTTTCGCAGTGGCCCCAGGGGCGATCATCGGAACTGGCAGCACCACGCGCGCGCTGTATATGCCGTCCGGACGCTTCTCTATGATGTAGTCGCGAAGTCCGGCCGCAGCCGGAACCCAGGCAGCCACGAAATAGTGCTGGATGAACGCGACCCATCCGTCATTGGCCTGCTTGGCAGTGTCGACCTTGCCCTTGTCGATATCCGAATACTGGACCTTCTCGAACTTCCGGTCGGTGGTGTATTGCGCGAAGCCGTTGAAGCTTTGCGCGCCGAACGACTGCGCCAGCGAACTGCCGCCGGCCGCCTGCTTGCCGTCGTGGGTGAGCTGGAAATATGCGTGCGGGGCGACTGGCGCCGTGCCGGCATTGCGGATTTCGAGTGCGACGTCGACCATATAGCTGTCGCGCTTGAAGGTGTACACCTTGTCCACGACAAGGCCATCCCTGCCTTCGGCGGAGAGCCGCACTTCGAACGTGTTCTTGCCTTCGCCAAGCGAACGCTCACCCGGCGCGATCTTCCATAAGGTGCGGTGGTTCGGCCCCCCCTCTCCTGTGAGCCCGCTTTGGGCAAAGTACTGGTGCTCCGGTCCCAGGAGGACGAGGTTCTTGGCTTGGTCGTCCGCCTCCTTGTGCTTAAGCAACTCGAGACGCGCAAGGCCTCCGCCCAACGTATCGATATCGGCAACAAGGACATCCGTCCTGACTTGGACCAGCTCGCCTTTCGCGACCGCAGGGGCCTGCGATGGAATGGAGGGCGCAAGTGTTGCCGTCGGAGCAGTTTGCGGGGTCGGGACGACGCCCGGGACGTTCTTGGATTGCGCGGGCTGCTGCGCTGCCGGAGCGGTGGCGACGGGTTTGGGTCGTTGCGCCTTTTCCCATTCGGTCCACAGCAGCAACAGCGAGAAGCTGAACACGAAGAACAGGATGAGGCGTTGGGTATCCATGGATTTCATGAGTCGTTGCGTCCTGGCACAGGGTCATAACCACCGGAATGCCAAGGATGGCAGCAGGCGATGCGTTTTGCCGCGAGTGCCGATCCGCGCAACGCCCCATGGCAGCGGATGGCTTCGTCGGCGTACTCCGAACACGTTGGGAAAAAACGGCAGCTGGGTGCGAGCATGGGGCTCACGAAATAGCGATAGCCGCGAATCAACGTGCGTAATACTGCTTTCAATCGGACATCCTCACGTCGCCAGCCGCTCGAGGCCCGCCCGCAACCGGGCAACGGTGCCGCTGGAGGCTTTCAAGCCGTACGGCGGCCGCACCAGCACATCGAGCGAACCGAGTGCCGGCTGTGTCAGCCTGAACGCCTCGCGGATGCACCGCTTGATGCGGTTGCGATCGGTGGCCAAGGCGGCGTGCTTGCGCGAAATCAAGATGCCGAGCCGGGGAGGACCTGCAGGCCGCGGCGAAAAGAAGAAGGTGAATCCCTGGAACGTCCGCCGCTTTCCGGCGCGCATCAGCGCTTCGAATTCGACGCTCGTGCGAATGCGCTTGTCTTTGCCGAACCTCGCCGACTGCTTTTCGCCCGTGCCCGGCAGAGCCTGCGCGCCCGCTAGACGGCCAGGCGCACGCGGCCGCGTGCACGCCGGGCATTGATGACGGCACGACCGCCTGGAGTTTTCATGCGCGCGCGAAATCCGTGGGTGCGGGTTCGACGCGTTTTGGAAGGTTGGTAAGTGCGCTTCATAACTGCCTCGGCGGCAAAAAGGCGCGTATTACACGCTGCTCCTAACCCCTTGTCAACTTTCCAGGATTTTTGATGCGGCCCTGTGGATAAGTGCTTCCGGAAAGGGTAGAATCGGGCTCACGAAATGCGGCCGTTTCCAGGTGCGCCAGTGCCGTCCGAACCGCGCAGCGAAATTCAAATTATTACCTCCATGCAGAACCTCTGGGACGCCTGTTTACGCCGCCTCGAACGCGAGTTGCCGGCCCAGCAATTCAACACTTGGATCCGCCCGCTGTCCGTTGACGGACAGGCCTCGGACCCGGCCAGCGTGACGCTCGCGGCGCCAAACCGCTTCGTGCTCGAGCTGGTGCGCGAACGCTTTTCAAACCGGATCGAAAAGCTCTTTTCCGAAGAGGGCGAGGGAATGCCCTCGCTCAAGCTGGTGCTGGCTCGCAGTGCCGACGGGGTCGTCCGTCCCACGCCTTCGGTGAACGTTGCCCCGACACCGGTCCAGCCTGCGAGGGTGCCGCCCACTCTCGAGCGAGCCCGGTTGAACCCGGGATTCACTTTTGACAGTTTCGTGACCGGTAAGGCAAACCAGCTTGCACGGGCTGCGGCCATCCAGGTGTCCGAGAACCCGGGGATCTCGTACAACCCGCTGTTCGTTTATGGAGGGGTGGGACTAGGTAAAACGCACTTGGTGCAGGCCATCGGCAATTTTGTCGCCGCGCAACGGCCAGACGCCAAGATCCGGTATATCCACGCCGAACAATATGTAACCGACGTAGTGCGCGCCTACCAGCAGAAATCGTTCGACGAATTCAAGCGCTATTACCATTCGCTCGACCTCCTGCTCATCGACGACATCCAGTTCTTTTCCAACAAGGGCCGGACCCAGGAAGAGTTTTTTTACGCCTTCAACGCGCTCGTCGAAGCGCACAAGCAGATCGTGATCACCTGTGACACCTACCCGAAGGAGATTTCGGGCATGGAGGAGAGGTTGATCTCGCGGTTCGGTTGGGGCTTGACGGTGGCGATCGAGC
>JANXRZ010000126.1 GCA_025352885.1 Pseudomonadota bacterium
GCCCGGTGCGCATCATCGTGCCGTTCCCACCGGCCGGCGCCGTCGACATCCTTGCGCGCGTGGTCGGCCAGAAGCTCGGCGAGAAGTGGAAGCAGAGCGTGTTCATCGAAAACCGCCCGGGCGGCGGCACCGTGCTCGGCAGCGACATCGCGGCCAAGGCGCCAGCGGACGGCTACACGATTCTCCTTGCCGTGACCTCGCATGCGATCAATGCGACGCTCGTCGACAAGATGCCGTTCGATCCGGTGAAGGACTTCGCGCCCCTCACGCTTGCGGCGATTGCGCCCAACGTTCTCGTCGTGAATCCATCGGTGCCGGCGAACTCGGTCGCCGAATTGATCGCGTATGCCAAGGCCAATCCGGGCAAGCTCAACTACGGATCGCCCGGCAACGGCTCGGCCATGCACCTGTCGGGCGAAATGTTCAAGACGGCGGCGGGCATCAACGTGATCCATATCCCGTACAAGGGTACGCAGCCGGTCTTGAATGCGTTGCTCGCGGGCGAGATCAGCTACACCTTCGATGCGGGCGTATCGGCGCAGTACGTGAAAGCCGGAAAGCTCAAGGCCTTCGCCGTCACCAGCCCGAAGCGCGCGGCAATTGCCCCCGAACTGCCGACGATGGCCGAGGCCGGCCTGCCGGGGTTCGAGGCGCAGTCCTGGTATGGCTTCCTCGTGCCTGCCGGGACGCCCACGGCAATCGTGGAGCAACTGAGCCAAGAGATCAACGAAACGCTTAAAGACTCGGAGGTGCGCGAGCGCATCAACCGCGTGGCGCTCGAGCCGCTCGGGACCACGCCCGCAGAGTTCGCGAAATACCTGCAGGCCGACATCGTGAAGTGGGGACGCGTCGTCAAGGCTTCCGGCGCGAAGGCGGATTAGCGGTCGCGGTGAACAAGGTGCCGAAAAAGTGGCCGTATAATCGTCAGGCCCCGTATCGGAGACCCCCAATGCCTAGCACTCTTACTGAACTCAAGGAAAGAGCCGCAGAGCTTCCCGAGCAGGATCGGGCCGCTCTGGCGCTGTCGATTCTGGAGTCTCTTGACGATCCCGCCGATCCCGAGGTCGAAGAAGCGTGGCGGGTCGAGATCGCTCGCCGGATTGGGCAAATCGAGAGTGGTGAAGTGCAACTCATCCCAGGTGAAGAGGTGTTCGCGCGACTGCGGCGTCGCCTGGGGTGATCCCCTACTCGTTGATCGATTTCCCTACTCCATCGTATATCGTCACACGGCGGATGCTGTCGTGATCGTTGCCATCGCTCACATGCGTCGACGGCCGGGGTATTGGCATCTTCGTAGACAGCAGCAAGCTTTAGTTCCGACGGACCGCCAAACGCGTCCGGCCGCGCCAATAAAAAGGAGACCTTCAATGAAACTTTCACCCCTCACGAGTCTCGGCCTGTGTGCGGCGGCCATGCTCTTCCATGCGTCCGCCTCTGCGCAGCCCTTCCCATCGAAACCCGCGCGCATGCTCGTGCCCTTTTCGGCCGGCAGCGGTACGGACATCCTCGCGAGAACGGTCGCGCAGAAGATGACCGAGAACTGGGGCCAGCAGGTGCTTGTGGAAAACCGGCCGGGTGCCGGCGGGACGGTCGCTGCGAATGCGGTGCTGGGCGCGCCGGCCGACGGCTACACGATGATGCTCGTCTCGGCCGGCCACGCAGCCAACGCGACGCTGTACCGCAAGCTGCCCTATGACACGGTGCGCGATTTTGCGGGCGTGAGCATCGTCGCCAGCACGCCGAACGTGCTCGTTGTCGGACCTGCGCTCGGCGTGAAGAACGTTCGTGAACTCATCGCGCTGGTGAAATCCAAGCCGGGCCAATACAACTACTCCTCTGCCGGGATCGGCAGCGGCACGCACCTGAATGGCGAGCAGTTCAAGCTGGAAGCGGGTCTCGACGCCCAACACGTTGCTTATCGGGGCGCGCCTGAGGCGCTGTCCGATGCGGTAGCCGGCCGCGTGCAGTTCGCGTTCTCGCCGATCGTCGTCGCGCTGCCGTTCGTGAAGGACGGCCGGGGCATTGCCCTCGCAGTGAGCACTGCTGCGCGCACGCCGGTCCTGCCGGACGTGCCGACGATGGCCGAGGCCGGCCTCGCCGGATTCGATTTCGACCAATGGTATGGCCTGCTGGTCTCCGCAAAAACGCCGAAGCCGCTGCGCGAACAAATCAGCAAGGAAGTGGCGCGCATCATGCAACTGCCGGACGTGAAGGAGCGCCTCGCCGCGCAGGGCGGCATTCCCCGCTACAGCTCGCCGGACGAATTCGATGCGTTCATTCGTGTCGAGGTCGAGAAGCTCGGCAAGGTCGTCAAGGCCGCCAACGCGTTCGCCGACTGATGGCGACGATCGAACTGAACGGCGCGGTCGTCGAGGTCGCGCAGGACGGCACCGGGCCCGATCTCCTGCTGCTGCATTCGCTGCTGACCGAAATGACGGTGTTCGAGCGCGTGCTGCCTGCATTCTCCGCCACGCGCCGCGTGACCCGCATAAACCTGCCGGGCTTCGGGCGCTCGACGCCATTGCCGCTCGAATCGGTCGGGGCGTATGCCGACCACGTCGCTGCGGTGATGAAGGCGCTCGAACTCGGGCCTTCAACAGATGTTTTCGGAAATGGATTCGGCGCGTTCGTCGCACTGGAACTCGCCATTCGTCATGGTGGCCGCTTCAACCGGTTGGTGGTTGCGGACACGCTGGCTTCTTTTCCCGAGGCTGCCCGCGTGCCGTTTCGTGGCATGGCGGAGAAAGTGCGAGCGGGCGGAATGCCGGCGGTGCTCGACACGGCGATCGGCCGCATGTTCCCGCCGGACTTTGCCGCAGCGAACCCGGCAGTCGTCGCTGCGCGCAAGGCGGCTCTTGCGCCTGCGGATGCCGACGCTTTCTCGCGCGCGTGCCTCGCGCTTGCTTCGCTCGACCTCCGGCCCGCTCTCGGCAAGATCAAAAACCCCACGCTCGTGCTGTGCGGCTCGCTCGACCTCACGACCCCGGCCCCGCTCGCCCGCGAACTCGCCGAGTCGATTCCCGGCGCCGCGTTCAAGGAGATTGCCGGCTCGGGTCACTGCCCGATGCTCGAGCAGCCCGAGGCGCTGGTGGCGGCGGTGCATAGCTTTCTAGAGCGGTAATCTTAAACTTTTATTTCGGAGACGGGCTCTCCGGGCTGCTCTCCAGCGTTTTTTGTGCTGGTACCGGTACACCTCAGGGCGTGACGGCGGTCCCTTTTCGCGCGGGCCGGAGGCCGAGCTCGGTCACGCGCTCCTGCGTGTAGAGGTCGTTCCAGTTGGTCCACGCGATATCCGTGACCTTGTAGGTGTCGTACTCCCGCTCGGGGATCGCGACGCGCTTGCCGCCCAGGTGCACGTGCTTGATGCGGCTCTTGTCCTGGAGGATGGACACATCCTCGAGCGGCGAGCCTGCTACGGCAAGGAAATCCGCCATCCGCCCCGCCTCCAGCACGCCAAGCGAAGCGCCCTTGGCCATGAAGCCTGCGGTCACCGCGGTGGCCGCGCGCAGGGCCTGCGCAGGCGTGAAGCCGAGGTCGTTCACGAAGATCTCGATTTCACGGGCATGCCATTCGCCGTAAGGCGTGACGGCGAAGCCCGAGTCCGTCCCAGTCATCATAGGGATGCCCGCTTCGCGCGCCTTCCGCAGGTTTGCGCAGGCCGTCTCGTATTCGCGCTGCACGTCGCCGATGCGCCCCTTGAGCGAAGCCGGCTCTGTGGGCCGGGTGAAGTCGACGATGTTCCGCGGAAAAGTGAGGGTCGGGCCGATTGCGCTGCCTGACTCGAGCATCGCGTCGATGCATTCCTGGTCGAGGTAATACGCGTGGAAGATGAGGTCGACCCCTGCCCTCGCCGCGTACAGCGTCGCCTCGCGCCCGCGCGCATGCACGACGACTTTCTTGCCCTGGCGGTGCGACTCGGTGACGATGTCGCCGATCTCCTGTTGCGTAAACGCGGCGATGAATTCCCCGTCCGGCCGGCGCTGCACACCGTCCAGCGCGACCTTGATGCAGTCCACGCCGTTCTTGGCCTGCACGCGGATCTCCTCGATCGATTCGTCGCGGGAAGTCACGAGCTTGCCGATGGAGGTGTCCGGCACGCCGATCCAGGTCGGATACCAGTCCGTGAGTCCCTGCCTCGTGGTGAGGTAGCGCCCGGCCGCCGTGACGCGCGGGCCTTCGAACAGGCCAAAGTCGATGGAATTGCGCACCGAAAGCGAGATCTGACCCGCGTCGCCCGGCGAGCAGATGGACGTGTAGCCGGCCGCCAGGCACTTTTGCGCGAAGAACAGGCCGCGGATCGAGCGGAATTCCATCGGCTGGTAGAGGTCGATGTCCTCCTCGGTCTTGGCATTCCCGTAGGCCAGGTGCGTGTGTACGTCGTGCAGGCCCGGCATGACGAAGAGGTCGCTGTAGTCGACGACGGTGTCGCCTTTGGCGGCCTTGGGCGCCGATGCGGTAGGACCGACGAAGGCGAGCCCGCCCTTCTCGTCGGTGACCATGGTCTGGTTTGCGCGCGCCGCATCTTCCGCGCCGGTGAACAAGGTGCCGCAGCGAATGTGGAGAGCCATGGAAGGTCCTAGTAGAGCCGTTGCGGCAGCCACATCGCCAGTTGCGGGAAGAAGATGAGGATCCACACCATGAGGATCATCACGGCGAGGAAAGGCAGCGACGAACGGGCGATGAACATCACGGAGAACTTGGGAAGGACCCCGTGGATCGTGAACAGGTTCAATCCGAACGGTGGCGTCACGAGGCCGATCTCGGCCAACAGCACGAAAGTCACGCCCCACCAGACCGGGTCGTACCCCAGCTTGACGATGACCGGCATCACGAAAGAAAGCGTGAGCAGCATCATGGCCATGGAATCGAAGAACATGCCGAGGATGAGATACAGGATCACGATGCACAGCATGGTCCCGTACTTGCCGAAGCCCATGTCGAGCACGGCCGAAGACACCTTTGCCGTCGCGCCGATGTCCTGCAGCACGAACGAGAGCAGGCGCGCGGCGAAGATGATGAACGCGATCATCGCCGTGACTTTGACCGCCGACAAAAGCGCGTCGCGCACCATGGCGTAACTGAGCTTGCCGTAGTACCACGCGATACCCAGTGCAAGGATCCCGCCGAGCGCAGAGGCCTCGGTCGGCGTCATGAGCCCGCCGAAGATCGAGCCCATGACGATCACGATCACCACGAGCCAGGGGATCATGTCCTTGATCGCCTTGATGCGCTCGCCCCACGAGGCGGGCTGCGAGGGCGGCGCAAGCTCCGGCTTCAGCTTGACCATGACGATCACGGTGAGCATGAGGAGCAGCATCAGCAGCATCCCCGGGATCAGCGCGGCGGCAAACAGGCGCGCGACCGACACGTTCTCCCAAGAGCCGTAGACGATGAGGATGAGGCTCGGGGGCACCAGCACGCTCAACGTGCCGCCTACCGCGATGGCGCCGATGGAGAGCTTGGGGTCGTAGCCGCGCTTTTCCATTTCCGGATACGCGATCATGCTGAAGGTGGCTGCTGCCGCCACGCTCGAGCCGGAGATCGCGCCAAATACGCCGTTGGCGGCCACCACCACCGAGGCGAGGCCGCCTGGCAGCCAGCCGAGCCATTTGTCGAGCGCGGCAAAGAGCAGGTTCACCGCCCCGCTGCCCGAGAACACGGCGCCCATGAAGATGAACAGCGGCATCGCGAGCAGCGTGAACGAGTTGAGCGATTCCCACGCCGTCCAGGCCATCTGCACGACCGGCTTGTCGACCACGAAGACGAGGCCGACCGAGGCGGCCACACCCATCGCCACGCCGATCTCGACACCCAGCGCGAGCAGCACCAGGAGGCCGCCCATGATGAGGGCGGATACGAGCTCCGGGCTGAGTCCCGCGGCGTCCATCAGAACTCCTCCACGCCGAACTCGTCGACGACCTTGCCGGCGCGCAGGCGCTGCACCGCCTTGACGAGTTGCCCCAGCAGGATCAGCGCGAACAGCGTGAACCCGATGGGCAACGCCATCTGCGGCCACTTGAGCGGCGTGGCGAGGAGGGAGTTGGACCGCATGTTCCGCGTGAACGAGTCGCCGAGAAAGCTCCAGCTCGCCCAGGCGGCGACGGCGATGAACGCCAGTCCGAGGACAAGGGAAGCGATGCGGATGTAACCGTTGGTGCGGGGGTCGATCCGTTCCACGATGAACGTGATGCGGATGTGCCCGTTCTCCTGCGCGCAGTAGGCCAGGCCGAGGAAGCTGACCGCCACCATGGCATACCCGCCGAGCTCATCGGAAAGGATCAACGGGTTTTGCAGCGCATAGCGGGACACCACCTCGACCATCGTCAGCATGACGATGGCAAGCAGCACGAGGCCGGCCGCGTACCCGGTACCGTATGACAGCTTCCCGATGAACTTCGTGAACTGCTCCATGACTCCCCCCGGTTCCGCGGTCAGTTGATCGAGACTACTTCGCCATGTCGCGGATGACGCCGACCGAAGGTCCCTTGGCATGCGTGACGGCGATGCGCAGCACGTCCTTGCCAAGCGGCCCTGCCGTCTCGAGCCATTCCTTGACCACCGGCTGCATGAGGCCCATCGCCTTGCGCACCTCGGCGTCATCGGGCACGACCATCTCGGTTTTGGTCGAGCGGATCCAGAGGTTGTACGTGAACTCCGCAGCCTCCAGCGCCGTCGCCATCTCGCCCGTGAGCTGGGCGGACGCGCGGAGCAACCCCTCCTTTTGCTGCGGGCTCAGCTTTTCCCAGGCCTTGAGGTTGATGAGGATGTATTGCGGGAAGATCGGCGTGATCGGCCAGATGGACACGTACTTCGAGAGCTGCGTGAGGCCGCGCTCGGCGCCGAAGCTCTTGCTTGTGGTGATCGCATCGACCGTGCCGCGCGAAAGGGCTTCCTCGATTTCGGCCATCGACAGCGTGAGCGGGCTGCCTCCTAGATCCCGCAAGGCCGAGGTCTGCGTGCGACCGGAGGCGCGCATCTTCACGCCCTTGAAGTCGGCCAGCGTCTTGATCGGCTTGTTGCCCCAGAGCGCGTTGTTGGCCAGGCTGATCGCCGAGCCCAGCACCTTGAAGCCCGCCTTTGCGGTGTAATTATCGAGCACCGCCATCATCTTCGGGTCGAGCAGCGCGTGCGCGTACTCGGTCGCACCATTGGGCATTTCCGAAAAAAGGCCCGGGATGCCGCCGAAGTCGAGCAAGGGATACGTGCCCGAGGCCGCCGCGATCGATTGCGTGCCCATCATCACGCGCCCGTCGCCGACCGCGTAAGCCGAGTCCATGATGCTGAAGAGTTTCTCTTTGTTGTCGAGCTTGACCGTGCCGTTGGTGTACTGGGTCACGAGTTGCTCGTAGCGCCCACCGGGGCGAAACGGGAAGACCAGGATGTTGGCGCGGCCGTAGGCGCCCTCCCAGTTGAACGTCAGCGTCGTCGGCGCCGCGGGCTTTGGCTGCGCCTGCGCGGTCAGCGAAAAGGGCGCGAACAGCGCCGCGGCGGCCAGGGCTGCGAACATCTTGTTGAGTCTCATGCTTTCTCCCGTTGTGATTTCGACTGGATTTCCCACAGCAGCGCCTCTGGGACGACCGGCGTGCTGTTGAGTTCGATCTTGAGGTGCGAAAGCGCGTCGCACACTGCGTTGGCCAGTGCCACGGGCGGCGAAATCGCGCCGCCCTCGCCGAGGCCTTTTACCCCAAGCGGATTGAGCGGCGAGGCGATCTCCTGGTGGACCAGGACGATTTCCGGGACGTCGCTTGCAAGGGGCATCATGTAATCCATTAACGACCCGGACAGCAGCTGGCCTTCGGTGTCGTACCGGATCGCCTCGAAGGTTGCGCCGCCAAGGCCCTGCACCACGCCGCCGACGATCTGCGCCTCGGCCAGCAGCGGGTTCACGAGCACGCCGCAGTCATGCGAGACGACGTAGCGCTCGACGTTGATGCGTCCGGTTTCGATATCGACCTCGACGATGGCCGCATGGGCGGCATAGGCCCAGGTGACGGTCGGCGGCTCGAAGTAGAAGGTTTCCTGCAGGCCCGCATCCACCCCCGGCGGGCGGCCGTTGTCCCAGCCCGGGCGCGCCGCGTGGGCGATCTCTGCAAACGTGAGTTCGGCGCCCGGGACGCCCGCAACGCCGATCTTGCCGTCGCGCAGCTCGAGGTCGACGGTGGCGCATTCGAGCTTGTGGCCGGCGATCGCGAACATTTTCTCGCGCAGCTTCTTGCTCGCGAAGTGGATGGCGGCCGAAACGGTGACCGTCGTGCGGCTTGCGATCGTGCCGAACCCCATCGGGATCGCAGACGTGTCGCCGAAGGACACGATCACGTTTTCCGGCTGCACACCCCAGGCATCTGCCGCGACCTGGGAGAACACCGTCTCCATCCCCTGCCCGTGCGGACATGCACCTGAGGAAACATAGACCTTGCCCGTCGGGTCGATGCGCACGGTGGCGCCTTCGAACGAGCCCACGCCGGTGCCCTCGGTGTAGCAGCCCAGGCCCAGGCCTATGTAACGGCCTTGCTTGCGGGCTTCGGCCTGGCGCTTGCGAAAGCTCTCCAGTCCACCGGCCGCCTCGAGCGCCTGCTCGAGCGCCACCGGGTAGTTACCGCTGTCGTAGACGATCGGTTCGCCGTCGCGGTACGGGATGCCGACTGCGTACGGCATCTCGTCAGCCTGGATCATGTTGCGCCGGCGGACCTCGGCCGCCTCGATGCCGACTTCGAGCGCGATCAGGTCCATCAGCCGCTCCATCACCTGCACCGCTTCAGGACGACCTGCGCCTCGGTAGGGCGCGTTCGGGACCTTGTTCGTGGCGGCGACGCGCGCTTCCACCGACAGATGCGGGATCTTGTAGGGCCCCATCAGGTGGGCCGCGGTGTTGTACATGACCGCCACGCCGAGCGGGTTCCAGGCGCCGCAGTCGACCACGAACCGGTCGCTGAAGGCGAGGATTCGGCCGTCGTCGTCGAACGCGATCTCGGCTTCGTGATGCTGGTCGCGTGAATGGCACGAACAAAGAAGGTGCTCGGAGCGCGTCTCGATCCATCTTACCGGCCGCCGCAGGAGCTTCGAGAGGAAAGGCATCAGCATGTCTTCGGGGTACACGTGCCCCTTGACCCCGAAGCCCCCGCCTACGTCCGGCGCGATCACGCGAACGCGAGCCTCGGGCACCTGCAGCGTGGTCGCAATCTCGCGCTGCACCCAGTGAACCACCTGCGTCGAGGACCAGATCGTGTACGCGTCCATGCGCTCGTCCCACGAGGCGGCGACGCCGCGGCATTCCATGGGCATCGCGGCATAACGGTGGTGCGAGAAAGTGCGCTTGATCTTGCGCTTGGCGCTCGCCAGCACCTTGGGCGTTTCGCCCTTGTTCACGTGGAACCAGCCGATCTCGTTCGTCTTGAGGCTCTCGTGGACCAGGGGGCTGCCTTTCTCGAGCGCTGCGAACGGATCGACGACCGCGGGCAGCGTGTCGTAGTCGACCGTGACGAGTTCGGCTGCGTCTTCGGCCTGGGCGCGCGTTTGTGCGATCACGATCGCCACCGCCTCGCCGACGTGCCGGACCTTGTCGGTGCAGAGCATCGGCTGGCGCGGGTTCAGGATGCGGTGCGGGACCTGCGCCTTCCACTTGGCCGTGAGCGGCATCTGGTTGTCGCGCACGGGCGGCAGCATCTTCTCGAGCTCGGCGCCCGAGAGCACCAGCGCCACGCCAGGCGCCTGCGCGGCGGCGGCCGTGTCGACCCCGCTGATGCGGGCATGCGCCACGGGGCTCCGCACGAACACCGCGTGGAGCATGCCGGGCAGCTCGAGGTCGCCGACATACTGGCCCCTGCCCTGCAGGAGCCGGTCGTCTTCACGGCGACGGATGGGTTTGCCTACGAAAGCCATTCGTCCACGCTACCAGATAGGGAGCTTTCCTGAGAAGATTGGTTCGATATTTCCCAAGGACATTCGATTGGCACTCAGCGGCACCGGAGCCATGCTCCTCTTCTACGACATCGTGCCCGAGGCGGTCGCGGACCACGACGACTGGCACACGCACGAGCACTTCCCCGAGCGCGTCGGCATCCCCCGGTTCCTGCGGGCCAGCCGCTGGGTGGCGAAAACCGGGCCGCGGTACTTCGTCGTCTACGAGGTCGAGGAAGTCGGGGTGCTGAGCGACGCGCCCTACCTCGAGCGCCTGAACAACCCCACGCCCTGGACGTCACGGATGATGCCGAACTTTCGCGGCATGGTCCGCGGGTTCTGCCGCGTGACGGCCGGCGGTGGCATGGGGCTCGGCGGGGCGATGCATACGCTTCGGTTGTCTCCCCTGCCCGGCCGGGAGAACGAGTTGCGGGAGTGGCTTTCCGCGCAGTTCCCGGCCATCGCGTCACGCAAGGGCTTATCGAGCGCGCACCTGCTCGAGCCCGCCGCCCAGCCGCCGATGACCAAAGAGCAGTCGATCCGCGGCAAGGATTCGGAATTGCCGTGGGTTGTGATGGTGAGCGGGTATGAGGCGGAGGCGGTTACGCAGGCCGTGGGCGAGGCGTTGCCGGAGGCGATGCTGGCGGCGAATGGCAGCAAGGTCGGATGGGTCAATGGAAGTTACAGCCTGCACGGGATGCTGAGCCTGGCGGAGCGGTTTCGGAGCTGAATTCAGAACATTAGTTTACGTAGAACAAATGGCTAAGCGGCTCACAGGTCAATCGGAATAGCAGTTTAGTTATATCGCGTAGTGCGACCGTGGCTGCTCCACCCGGTCGAGCGGGCTGCGCACCCCTCGCCCGCCCTTGTTCATCACGTGCGTGTAAATCATCGTCGTCTCGACGCTCGCATGCCCGAGCAGCTCCTGCACCGTGCGGATGTCGTAGCCGTTCTCCAGCAGGTGCGTCGCGAACGAGTGGCGCAGGGTGTGGCAGCTCACGTGCTTGGCAATCCGCACCCCGGCCGCTGCGAGCTTCACCCCGCGGATCACGTAGTTCTCGTAAACATGATGGCGCCGGATGACACCCGTGCGCGGATCGGCCGAAAGCTTGTACGAAGGAAACGCGAACTGCCAGCCCCATTGCCGCGCGGCGTTCGGATACTTGATGGACAGCGCATGCGGCAGCTCGACCTCGCCGAACCCGGCCGCGAGATCCGCTTCATGCAGCGCCTTGGCTTTTGCCAGGTGCGCCTTGAGCGGCTCGACAACCCTTTCAGGAAGGAGCGTTCGCCGATCCTTTGCGCCCTTCCCCTGCCGGATCACCAGCTGGCGATAGTCGAAGTCCACATCCTTCACACGCAGCGTGAGGCACTCCCGCAAGCGCAGCCCGGCCCCATACAGGAGCGAAGCCATCAGCCACTTCGTCCCGGTCATCCCGCCGAGCAGCGCTCCCACCTCCGCCTTGCTCAACACAGTAGGCACCCGCGCCGGCCGCTTCGCACGCTCCACCCCATCGAGCCATGCAAGCGGCGCCCCGAGCACCTCCCGATACAGGAACAGCAAAGCCGACAGCGCCTGGTTCTGCGTCGCCGCCGCAACGTCGCGACGCTTAACGAGGTCGTTCAGGAAAGCCGTGACTTCGACGGGACCCATTTCGCGTGGATGACGCTTTCCATGGAAGTAGATAAAGCGCTTGATCCAGTGAACGTACGTCTCCTCCGTGCGCGGGCTGTAATGCTTTAGGCGTATGACGTCCCGGACTGCATCGAGCAGCCGTGGCGGCGGAGAATCGGTAGTCATATCTGCTTTCCGAATACGAGTGGCGGTGTTGTAGTTTTCGGCAAGCAGGCATAACGTACTGAACATGCAGACGGATGACGGCAATACAAAAAAACTCGCACCCGGATTAGTTGACACCTCCCAACCGTCAACTAAATTTGTCAACTAAAAATGTCAACTAATTCAAGTTAGCCATCTAGGAGGCCACATGCCCTGGAATATGCTTTTCTTCGGTGACCTTCAAAGCAAATCAGTTCCAGATCAACTCTTCGCTTTCGCCCAGGCCAATCTTGAATCTGCCGAATCCCTTTGCTCAAATCTCTGTGTCCAAAATGCGGGCGCGACGTATGCACATGGAGCAGTGATCCTGTCTCTTACATTTCACGCCATCGAGCTCTTTCTAAAAGCAGCAATTCTCCAGAAACATCCTGCCGAGAAATTCAGTGGCCGCAGTGGCCACAATCTTGCACAATTGTTGGATCGCTATTCGAATTTACATCCTGGAAAAAATGTGAGCTTTAACATGCCCTTCGTGCGAGAGCGGCCTGACACCAATGGGCTGGATCCTCAAGTGGCCGATGAGTTAATCGCGTATGTGCGCGAG
>JANXRZ010000127.1 GCA_025352885.1 Pseudomonadota bacterium
CGCACGGCCCTCTTCGCCTCGTTGACCCGGCAGCGGGCAATCAGCTCGTCGTGGTTCGTGATCAGGAATTCGTAAAGCATGCGCACAGACTACGACACCGAATGCGCCGCATCTGTTCGGTTTCGCGCTTAGCGCGCCTACGCGACCACGTTCTCCGGCAGGACGTCGAGGTCCTGCAGGCTGAAGCCCTCGAAAGTGCGGACTTTCTTTTTCACCCCCAGCACGTAGTCGAGCACCCAGTTGTCGATTGCGTGCACCAGGGGCTCGTGCTCGGACAAGCGGCCCGGCACGCTGAAGGGCGTGGAGACCCCTTCCTGCTGCACCACGCTGATGTCGAGGTCTTCCTGCGTGGTCATGTCCCAGCGCTTGTAGTAGTTCTGCGAAATGCGCTCGAAGTCGGGTCTCTCGACCGTCGATTTCGGGAAGCACGAGCCCACCAGCAGCTTCATTCGGTTCGCGCTGACGGGGTGGATTTCCAGATACCACATGCAGTCGATTGCGCAGCCGAGCATCGTGCTCGGGAACATGAGCGGGTAATAGGTGCCGCGGCCGGCCTTGCCCTCCAGGCTCGCGATGCGCTCGAAGCCTTCGTCGCCGAGCAGGATCGCGCGCGAGCCTTCGTGCTCCTTGTGCATCACGACCCAGTTGCCCTTGGTCGAGTCGAAGGTGCGGTCGTTCTGCACGCTGCCGCGCTGGCGATTGATGCTCGCCCGGTGCACGTGCGGCACGTGGAAGGCTTCCATCGCGTTCTCGACGTAGATCTTCCAGTTGCACGCCACTTCGTATTCCTTGAGCCGCGTGCAGGTCATTTCTTCCATCTTGTAGGAGGCGAAGGCCTGCGGCAGGTTGCCGAGGAACGCTTCGAGCGGCTCGGCGGCGTCGTCGAAGTTTACGAACACGAACCCCGCCCACATCGAGCACTTGAGGCTCCGCAGCGGATAGTCTTTCTTGTCGAAGCCCTTGCTCGCGGCCATGCCGGGCGCGGCGGCGAGCGCGCCGTCAGTCTTGTAGATCCAGCCGTGGTAACCGCACTTGATGCCTTTGGCTGCGCCGGTGGCTGAGCCTGTGCCCGTCACGACCTTTGCGCCGCGATGGCGGCACGAGTTCACGAAGGCGCGCACCTTGTTGTCTTCACCCCGGACGATCAGCAAGGGGACGCCCACGAAGTCGAGCGTGTAGTAGTCGCCGGCGTTGGGAATGTGGTCCGCTCGGCCGACGAAATTCCACACCTTCATGAAGATCGTCTCGACTTCTTTTTTGTAGAAGGCTTCCGAGGTGTAGCACTCGGGCGGCAGCGTCTCGGCCTCGAGCAACGGCTTGCGGACGTTTGCGTAAGTGCGGGGGTCGAAGAGGTCCATCGTTGTTTGCTCCAGGGTCTCGGGATTCAGGGCCGCGACTCGCGGCAGGCGTAGCTGTCCGCCTTGAGGCGATCGCCACCGACGTAGTGCGGGTAATTCGGGTAGCGGCACAGGGGGCGCGAGGCGAGGACGGTGTGCGGCGACGTTTTTGCGTCCAGCACTTGCGTGAGCGCGTCCGCGGGCCCCTGGCCTTGCGCGACCCAGCGGTCGAGCACGCCCAGCAAGTCGGCAGAAGTCGCAGCTTCGGTGCCGTCTTTGGTGCTGATCGCGTTGCCCGAGTGCGTGCTGGCGGGCGAGACATAGAGGCGCACGTGCTCGTCGGTTTTGCGCTGGCCGAACCTTCCCGTCACGGCGCGGTAATAGTCGATGCCCACCTGTGCGCTTTGCGCGAGGTCGCTCGCGTTCTCGCGGATGATCAGCCTGCCGCCGCGCGCGAAGAATGCATAGAGGTCCGGGTTGGTGGAGTCCATGAGGCGCGAGGCCTCCTGGAGCTGCGCTTTGTAGTTGGCGGGATCGTAAGTGCGCAGGTCGAGGTTCGGGTCCCGCGCGATGAAGTAACGGATGAAGTTGCCGCCGTAGAGCCATTGGCGCGAGGCGCTAGCATCGACCGGCAGTGTGGGCGCGCCCTTGCCGGCAACCCACACATCCCAGCCGCCGTTCTGCACGCCCTCCCCGCCTGGGAGCCTTGCGGGGTATTCGGTGACCCCGTTAGCCATCGGCTCGATGAGTTTGTAGGGGGAGTACATTTGCCGGACCACGTTCACCTGCGCGTCGTTGAGGCAGCCCGTTCCTCCTGCGGGGCAGCGCAGCGTCGCGGGATCGAACTTCGCGAGGCATGCGAGGTAGTTGTTGACGACGCCATCCTCCAGCCCGTCGAGTGCGTCGCAGGCGCGCGTCACGCCGTCCGCGATCTCCTTGGACTGGTCCGGCCGCACCCACGCCTGATTGTCCATCTGCATGAGCTGGGCGCGGAGGAACGAGTGGTTGAGTCCCACGTAGTTGATCACCGGCACGACGCTCACGATGCCGTCGTAGTCGGCGGGAAAGCGCTGCGCCATCGTGAGGCCTTCCCGCCCGCCCTCGGAGCCGCCGAAGAAGTAAGAGGTTGTCGGCCTCGTGCCGTAGAAGTCCGCAGCCAGCGCATGCGCTGCGTCTTTCACCTTCTTGTACGACGCGTAGCCGAAGTTGGTTCTCGCTTCTTCGTTCAGCGCCCAGGCCGCGACTTCAAGCGGCGGGTAGGCGCTCGACTGGTGCCCCGAGTCGGTGCCGAAGGTTGCGTAGCCTTGTGCGAGCGGCGTTGGCATGCCGTTGGGCGCGTCTCTTAACGGGGCCAGGCCCGTGATGAGGACGCCGTTGAATCCGCCGCCGCCGTATTGCAGTGTCTTGCCGTTCCAATGCGCGGGGAGATTGAGCTGGAACTTGATCGCCGGCGCTTTCGGGTCGACTGGTGAGATGTCGCCGAGCAGGCGGCAGTAGTCGGGCTGCGAATCGGTCTTCCTTACGAGCGTTGATGTCTCGATCCTTGCGCCGCTGGTCGGGAGGTTGATGCGCGAGGCTTCGATCCTCCGGCCGTTCAGTGCAGCGCAGCTCGAGGCGAGGCTTTCTTCCGTGAGTGTTACGCCCGGCCCCGCGCAGCCCGCAAGAGCCACCGCGAATGCCACGATTGGATAACTGCGTGAATAAACGCGCCGCATGCTTACTCCCCGTGCTGTCGTGCGGCTATCCTATCGCAGCCCTTCTTTCGCCGGAGACTTCGCAATGAAACTGATTGCCTTGGTTGCTGCGCTCGTTTCGAGCCTGGCTTTTGCGCAGCCTTATCCGTCGAAGCCCGTGAAGATGGTCATCCCGTGGCCGCCGGGTGGGGGGAACGACATCCTGGGGCGCATGCTCGCCGATGCGCTGGGCGGCCCCCTGGGGCAGACCATGGTCGTGGACAACCGCGGCGGCGCGAACGGGCTGATCGGCGCCGAGGCCGTGGCCAGGTCGCCTGCCGACGGCTACACCATCATGTTCCACAGCGTGACCACGCACCTCATCAATGCCTCGTTCTATTCGAAGATCGCTTACGACACGCTTGGCGATTTTTCGCCGGTGTCGCTGATCGGCGAGGCTGCGCATGTTTTGGTTGTGACGCCTTCTTTCCCTGCGAAGTCGGTGAAGGAGCTGGTGGCGATGGCCAAGGAGCAGCCGGGGAAGATCTCGTATGCGTCTTTCGGTGCGGGGTCTTCGAGCCATTTGTCCGGAGCGCTGTTCGACAGCATGCTCGGCGTGAAGATGGTGCACGTGCCTTACAAGGGCAGCGGGCCTGCGATGACCGACACCATGGCCGGGCATGTGCCGCTGTTTTTTTCGACTGTGGCCGGGGCGTTGGGGTCGATCAAGTCGGGGAAGGTGCGTCCTTTGGCTGTTACGACCGGAATGCGGTCTAAGTTGCTGCCGGAGGTGCCGACGATGGATGAGGCGGCGGGGATCCGGGGGTATGAGACTTCGGTGATGTACGGCGTTTGGGCGCCTGCTAAGACGCCTGAGGCGGTGGTGGGGAGGTTGAATGGGGAGATCGTGAAGCTGTTAAGGGATCCGAAGTTTGCTCAGGTGATGGAGGAGCGGGGGTTGGATTCGGTTACGCCTGGGACGCCTGGGGAGATGGAGACGTATTTGAAGGGGCAGTTGCCAAAGTGGGGGAGGATGGTGAAGGAGTCGGGGGCGCGAGGGGATTGAAAAAGCGATCGGCGGACGGTTGATCCCCAGGTCCCTGGTTCGATCCCAGAGCGGGGAGCCAAGAGGGGTGGCGTAGAAAACTGGCCGCAGTGACAATAATCCTAAGATCTATTGAATCAGCTCGTCAGCGCGTACTGCCAGCGATTCCGGGATCGTGAGGCCGAGATCGTGGGCTGTGTTGAGATTGATTGTGAGGTAATACCGCGTGGGTTGCTCAACTGGAATGTCGCTGGGTTTGGTGCCTTTGAAAATGCGGTCCAAGAGACGGGCAATAATCTGGTTGACGTCATCTCCGCTCGGCCCGTAGGACATCAAACCACCCGCGTGAACGTATTGTGCGAACTCATACATCGCTGGTATCCGGTGCAACCCCGCAAAATCGATTACTCGCTTTCGGTTAAGAACGGTGAGTGCATCTGCCACTAGAAACAGTGCGTCAGGTGGTTCGCGCGTCATCGCATTGAAAGTCGTCCCAAAATCTTCAGGGTTGCGAACACCGAACGGCTGAACCACCACACGGAGCATCCGTGCCGCGTTATCTATTTCGCTATAGCGCATCGTCATGGCTTCATCATCCGCATTCCAGATGACGGCGATTCGCCTGGCTTTCGGAACCGCCTCTTTCAGAATCTCCATTCGTTTCGCGCTAAGCGGGCCCGCATCGTCGCTCACCCCGGTGATATTGCCGCCGGGCCGGGCAAGGCTCGCAATCATCCGTAACTTCACGGCGTCTCCAGCGGGGCCTGTCATGACAATCGGTATTGACGCCGTCGCGTTCTTGGCCGCAGCAGTCGCCGGCGCCCCAAGCGTCACGATCGCATCCACATTGAGCTTGACCATTTCTGCCGCTAGCGCAGGGAGCCGAGCCACCTTCGCATCGGCCCAACGGCCCGTATATCCGATATTTTTTCCTTCCACGTATCCCAGATCACGCATGGCCTGTCGCAAAGAAGCCGGTACCGCGTGGTCGGGAGGTGCGCCGCCCGTTGCCAAGAACCCGACGCTGAACAGTTTTCCAGTTTGCTGTGAAAAAGCGTAAGGAGTTGCGACGCCAAGTGCGATAACCGCCAGTACGGAGTCACGCCTGTTCATCTGATTCCTGTGGCATCTGGCAGATGGGAATCGAACAATCCGAGAAGTGCCGGCACTCCTCAGTACGATCACGCACACAGCGGAAGGTGGGGCTTACGCACAAGGCGCGTCCGCTTCAGGGCACTTTGTTTGTTCACAAGCGTACGCTAACAAACAGACCGTAACTTCACCTTTGGACAGGGCCGCTACGAGATCGCCTATCCCGTCAGTTTGTGTATCAGCACAGCAGCTTTCACGTTTCCACAAACAGGCGGATCTCTTCCAGCAACCGATGGAAGGCAGGTTCATTAGGCAGGATGAAGTGATTCTTGCTCTGAAGGGTGACGAATCGCGCCCCGGGGATACCGGCAGCGAGTTTGCGGCCGGCTTCGAACGGCACGCGTGCGTCGTCGCGCGAATGCATTACCAGCGTGGGAACTGTGACCCGAGATAGCAAGGGGAGGACGTCGATCTCGCCCATCGCTTGCATGTAACGGACAGCGCACTCAGGCGAAGCAGAAATCCGCTGCAGCTCGTTGAACCACTCGGCCTGCTCTTTGGTCGCCTCCGGAGCGAAAAGCGAAGTGAACATCTGGCGGAAAGCCGGATTCTCCTTGCCCCAGCCGATGCGAGTCAGGGCGATCATCGCGGCCGCCTCTTGTTTCTGACTGTCAGTCAGCAGCCGCTTGTTGAAGCCTTGGGCGAATCCCCCGTAGAGCACCATGCGCGAAACCTTCTCAGGGTGACGCACTGCGTAGGCAATCGCCACGGCACAGCCCTGCGAGATCCCCCAGAGGGAAAACTTTTGCATGCCCGCGGCGTCTATGACCGTCTCCAGGTCGCTGACCCAGGCCTCGAAGGAAATGTCTTCGGCCTCCCAGTCGGACAGGCCATTGCCGCGTGCGTCATAACGCAACAGTTCGCAGTGAGCGGCGAGTTCCCGCCAAATCCCACTCCACATAGGGCTTTTCAGCTCGAAGTCGAGATGCGTCATCCAGTTACCCGATTTCACAAGCGGTGCGCCCGAACCGATCACGGAGTAAGCCAGCTGTACGCCGTCGGGCGCGCTGCAAAAATGTACTCGCTGCTCAAGCTCGAGATTTTGGGCAGCCCCAGACCCGTTTTGGGCCTTCCCCTCCCAATCCACGGCATAGACGTCGACCGGTCGCGCAATGTTCTTGAGCACCTGCGAACCCATCGCCTTGAATACAATGTCGAGTGCGCGGTCGACCTGCTCGAACACCTGCGCCGAGACGCAGATGCCACCAGGCTCGGCGATGCCCTCCAACCTTGCCGCAACGTTTATCCCGTCGCCGTAAATACGCGTTTCATCGTGGATAACGTCGCCGAGGTTTACGCCGATGCGAAACTCCATACGGCGATTCTTCGGCACGCCCGCGTTCCGCCGTGCCATCGTCTTCTGAATCTCGGTGGCGCATTCAACGGCGGCGACGACGCTCGTAAATTCGGCGAGGATCCCGTCCCCCGCCGTGTCAATGATGCGGCCGCCATACGCGGTCACGAACGGGAAGATCGCCTGCTGGTGGCCTTTCAGGGCGGCTACCGTAGCCTCTTCGTCTTCGCCCATGAGCCGGCTGTAGCCGGCAATGTCTGCGGCAAGGATCGCACTGAGTCGTCGTTCCATTGCGCGCCCTGCTGGCTGCACTCGATCGCCGTTCCAGACCCCGCCGCCCTCTTCGGCTTTTCCCCTCATTGGTCACCTCCCAGCAAAGGAGGAGCATCCGACTGCCTTTAGCCGGCCTCTGTGCGCTCACATACGCAAAGAAGGCGTTGAATTCAGCAAGTCACGCAGCATTGCTCCGTGATGAAGCGCACGATTGCCTTATGTACCCACGACGCCCCGCAGGGAGAACGTAGCGGACCGTAGCGGGCTCCGTCCTAGGCCAAACAAACCTAGAATATCGCTATGGACCAGTACGATCTCCAGCGCTTCATTGATGCGCAAGAAGGCGTAATCGATTCGGTACTATCGGAATTGAAAGCGGGCCGGAAGCGCACCCATTGGATGTGGTTTGTATTCCCACAGGTGGCGGGACTTGGACGGAGTGAAATGGCAAAACGCTATTCAATTTCCAGCGGGGAAGAAGCACGCGCGTTTCTAAGGCATCCAGTTCTCGGAATACGACTGATGCAGTGCACAGAAGCCCTCCTTGCGATTGACCGGCGATCGGCATTCGAAATATTTGGCACGCCTGATGATTTGAAGCTGAAGTCATCAATGACCTTGTTCGAATCGATAACCGAACCCGGTTCGGCGTTTGCGAAAGTGTTGGACAAGTACTTTAGCGGAGCGCGCGATGGCCGAACCTTGGAACTTTTACGCCATGGCTGAGACGGCCAGTCCGCGCGCACCTCATCGCTAAGACCCTTGATCATAATTACAGAGTTGCCTTGACTTCGTGCCTCCGGTCGTACTTCAGGAAATTGCGAACTTCATGCACCCTGTCTCCGACGAGTGCTAATGCCTCCTTGAGCTCCGCCTCCTCGACGCCCAGTTGGTGCGCCCAGTAAAGGACCTCGAACGGACGGTCAACGTTGATACGGGCGAGGTCTTGGGCATCCGATTCGGTCATGGCATTCTCTCCATCGTCACTCGTCGGCGCAGCCTGAATTACTTCACAAGGACGCTCAGTGCGTTCCTACTCATTGATTCCGAACAAGCCGAAAGGAACCTTGCATCGTGCCGGTCGGCGGCCCCCCTCCGAAATCGCAAAACTCGTCGCGAACGATCTCGAGCGCTGGGCCAGGATCATCAAGGCCGCCGGGATCAAGGCGGACTGAGAAGCGCCTCGCTATTTCAACAATTCCCCCAACTGCACGAGCACATTCTTGCGCGCCTGCTCGGTCGCCGACGGGCTGT
This sequence comes from Pseudomonadota bacterium, assembly GCA_025352885.1. Classification (GTDB taxonomy): domain Bacteria; phylum Pseudomonadota; class Gammaproteobacteria; order Burkholderiales; family SG8-39; genus SZAS-79. Next base: position 8,029 of record JANXRZ010000127.1, read on the forward strand.
TGCCCACGGTTGCCCCTTTCTTCAGGCAGCTGCTCGAAACGCTCTTCAGGTCCACCGGGCCGAGAATGCCCGGCATCGTGGCAAAGCAGTCCGCGCCGTTGACGACGCTCGGCAGGTAGACATAATTCCTCGCCTGATCGAAAGAATGGAAGGCGTCGGGATAGACGGTGATCGCGACATCCTGCCCGGCAGCCTTGAGCGAAGCGGCCAGGTCGGCGCAGGGCTTGGCCGGGGTCCAGTCGTCCGCGGCCCCGGTATGGATGCGCACAGGCGCCGAAACCCGGTCCCTCTCCGGGAAGATGGTGTTGCAGTAAGGATAGAACGGAAAAAAGGCGCGGAAGGCCGGCTGCCCGTTGGGTGCGAAGGTATCCCGTGCCCACGCCGTCGACGCGAGCATGGTGACGATGCCGCCGTGCGAAAAGCCCATCAGCGCCACCCGCTTGGCGTCTACTTTCGGATTCGCGGCCAGCAGGCGCAATGCGCCGTAGACATCCGGTACTCGCTGCGTAGGGGCAAGCGCACCGGGCTGCGTGCAGACCTCGCTGAGGCTGCGCCCCCGAAGGCTGTCGATGTTGAAAGTGGCATAGCCCGCGCGGCGCAAAAAGGGCCCCCACACGGGCTCGACGTATTGGTTGCCTGCGCAACCGTGCGCGAGCACCACGGCCGGAAACGGGCCCGCGCCCTCGGGGAACCGTAGATCGCCAGAAATCTGCAATGAAGTTGCGACGACTGCGAACGGCTCGGTGGCCGCGCCCCGTTGAAGGCTGCCTGCAGTGGAGATGGAAATCACGCCTGGATCTTGTGCGCGAAGCGTGCCGCACCAGAGCGAAACAACGACCAGCGACAGCAGTGCGACAGTTCTCATAGCCCTCTCCCCAGTTGATGCCCGCTTCGAAAGATTACGCTGGAAGTTCTTATGGACCCAAGTCGGCCGCTCAAGACTTCCCGAGATTGAAGAACGCCCGCATCCGGCCGAGCAGTTGCCGGGCGGCGCTCTCGCGTTCCGCTTCCACAGGACCGGCCAGTGCCATCGAGCGCTGGTTGGCCGCCTGGCGCCCCGCCAGCGCACGGCTCAAGCTTTCGGCCAACTCGGGGCGCGCCTCGAGCAGCTTCGACATCGCCTGCTTGCCGATCTCGGTGACGAGGCAATCGGTGATGGGAATGACCGTGGCGCCACGCGGCTCGCCGGTGAGGAGCGACAGCTCGCCAAAAAACTCGCCCGGCTGGATCTGGCCGATCTGCGTGTCCTTGCCCGCTGCGTTCACCATCCACACACCGAGCAGCCCTTCGTTGAGGACGAACAGCGACGTGCCCGGATTGCCCTGCTTGAGGATCGGTTCGCCCGTGTGGCAGATCTGTTGCGTGGCCGCCTGCGCGAGCTCGTCGGTTTCGGTCGCCGTGAGGTCTGCGAACAGCGCTGACTGGCGAAGCAACCGCACCACACCGCCCGAGGCGTCCGACGACGGTGCGCTGCGCCGCACGCGAATCTCCTGTGTCTGCACTGGGATCTCGACGCCGGCGTAGTGGAGGTTGCGCAGGATGTTCTGGTGCACGAGAAAGCGTAGGGCCATCAGCCGATGGCGGTCCGGCACCGAGTAGAGCAGCACCCAGACGACGCCGCGCGAGTCGTATTCGGCGATCGTGACCACGGGCTTGCCCGGCAGGCTGGCGATCTCGTCGATCTGGTTCACCGCGCCCAGCAGGATGCGCTGGCCCTGGTGCGTGGTCACGTCGTAGGGCAGCGTGATCTGAATCCGGTCGCGGAAATGCCGATGGGGACGCGAGTAGTTCGTAAAGGCCCGCTCGGCCAGGCGCCCGTTCGGGATCACGATCATGAGGTCCTCCGGCGTGACGATGCGCGTTGAGCGCCAGCCGAACTCGACCACCTTGCCCACCGGCCCGCCCTGGTCGAGCTGGAGCCAGTCGCCGATGGAAAAAGGCCGCTCGAGGCTCAGCGCAATGCCGGCGAAAAAGTCGGCGATCATTTTCTGCAGGGCAAAGCCGGCGACGCCGATCAGCACGGTCGAAGTGGCAAGCAATGCGGTCACCGATTGGCCAAATACGCCGGCCACGATGATGCCGACGGTCACGACCCAAACGAGGATCTCTACCAGCGTCACGAGCATGCCCGGCACCTGCACGCCCGCGCGCGGCAGGATCCCGCGCCAAAGGAGTGCCGAGCACAGCCGGTTGAACAGGAACCCGAACGCGATCCAACAAAGCGCCGTGAGCACGAGCGCCGCCTGTTCGGTCAAGGCCGGAGAAAGGAACACACCCATGCTGGCTGCGTTACCCGGCCACCCCGAGCGCAGCATGAACAGCGCGGCAAAGAGGACGCTCGGCATCGCGAGCGCGCCGAAAAGGGCGTCGAGGCGCAGGCCGAACACGGTGGCTGCAGCGGGGGGATTTTTCATTGTTCCTATTCGTAAACCGCGTCGTGATCGCCGACGTTGACCAGGATGATTTCCTTATCCTGGATCATCATCTCCAACGTGATGCGGTACGAAACGTTGATCGAGACAGAATGCAGGCCTGCGAGCCGGCCCTTCAACGAGTGCAGGCGAAGTGAAGGATGAAATGGGTTTGCTTCAAGCAGCTGCAGCGTCTTCAGGTATTGCCCGCGCAGGTTCGAATGTTTCTCGAGCCAGCGCGCGGCACGGCGGTTATAGGATTCGGTGAAGACCAGCACATGGGGCATGGTCGTTCACTTCTTTGACTTGGCGATCCGCTTCAGGTGTTGTTCTGGTGACTCCTTCACGAAGCGGCCTGCTTTGATGTCCGCGCGCGTCTCGGCGAGGGCCGCGCCGAGCTCGCACTCGCGCAAATAGTGGTACTGCGCCACTTCCATGACCACGAAGCGCTCCTTGCCCCGGACGGAGATCAGTGCTTCCGGTTGCTTCTCCAGGATGGCCTCGATGGCCGCCACTCCCTTGGTCTTCAGGTCGTTTGCGCTGATCGAGTTCATGTGTCGCTTCCTGCCGAGTAAACGTTGGACATTAGAGCATGCGGTAAACAGCACTGTCAATCGCACTATTGAGAGCACGTTTAACTTGGCGCTATCTTGTCATAAGTGCCATAATGAACATGGCCAGACAAGACGCAGATGTACCGGTACCGGCAAAAAATAGCCATGCAAGCCAGTATCCGCGCGGTGTTTAAAAACTATTCTTCAAAATTATCCGCACCCGCCAAGCTGTGGCACCCTGAATCCGATTGCAGCCCGGGACAGTAGGAAGCTTGATGGCCGACATGCAACGATGGCTTGAAGATCTCGGTCTCGCCCGCCACGCCGAAGCCTTGGCCGCGCAGGACATCGACCTCGAAATCGCGCCGGACCTCACCGACCAGGACCTCGAAAAGCTCGGGCTGTCCCTCGGCCACCGGCGCAAGTTCCTCGCCGCGGCCGCGAAGCTTCGCGCCGCGCCGGCTTTGCAAACCGCTTCCGCTCCCGCCCCGGCCCGTCCTTCGTCGATGGAGCGCCGCCAAGTTACGGTCGTGTTCACCGACCTCGTCGGCTCGACCGCGCTTGCCGGCGAGCTCGACCCGGAAGACCTCGACCGCATCTACAAGGGCTACCGCGACGCCTGCACGACGGTGATCGCCCGGCACAACGGCCACATCGCCCAGTTCCTAGGTGACGGCGTGCTGGCCTATTTCGGCTTCCCCAGGGCCCTGGAAGACGCCCCGGAACGCGCCGTGCGCGCGGGCCTCGAGATCGTGCGAGAAGTCGGCAAACTTCGCCTGCCGAAGGGACGTGAGTCCGGGGACCGCTCGATGCAGGCGCGCGTGGGGATCGCCACCGGCCTCGTGGCCGCCGGCGAGATGACGGTCTCGGGTGACGTGCGCGAGCAAACGGTCGTCGGCGACACGCCGAACCTCGCCGCGCGCCTGCAGGCGCTCGCCGAGCCGGCCACGGTGCTGGTTGGGCCGGCGACGCACCGCCTCACCCGCGAGTTGTTCGAGTTCGCCGACGCGGGCCGGCACGCGCTCAAGGGCTTCACGGAGCCGGTGACGGCCTGGCGCGTGGCGGGCGAGCGTGCCGCCGAAAGCAGGTTCGCGGCAACGCGCTCTGCGAGCACTGGCGCGATCGTCGCAAGGGAACGCGAACTCGCCTTGCTGCTGGACGCGTGGCAGCGCGCCAGGCAGGGCAACGGCCACGTGGTGCTCATCTCGGGTGAGCCCGGCATGGGCAAGTCGCGCCTGACCGAAGCGCTGGTCGAGCAGCTGCGCGACGAAAAATTGCGCCTGCTTCGCTGCCAGTGCTCGCCCTACCACGCCAACACGGCGCTCTTCCCTTTCATCGAGCTGGTGCGGCGAAGCGCGGGGCTGCATTCAGATGCGGCGGCCGGCGAGAACCTCGCGCGCATCGAGCACTGGCTCTCGAGCTTCGAACGCCTCTCCCGCACGAACCTGCTCCTGGCCGCCGGCCTGCTCGGAGTCGAGTCCGCGGACGCGCTCTCGCCCATGGAGATGACGCCGGCCCAGCGCAAGGCCGCCACCTTCGCGCTGCTCGAAGACTTCGCCCTCGCTCCGATCGGCGGCGAGCCGGTGCTCCTGCTGGTGGAGGATGCCCACTGGAGCGACCCGACCACGCAGGCCCTCCTCGAGCGCCTCCTGCAGAAAATCGATTCGCAGTCGGCGCTGGCGCTGGTCACGCACCGGCCGGAGTTCCGCCCCACGTGGCCCTCGCATCCGAACGCGACCGTGATCCACTGCAAGCCGCTCGGCGCGGAGCAGAGCGCGGCCCTCATCCGGCAGGTCGCCCAGCAGCTGCGCATGGACGAAACGCTGGTGCGGCAGATCGCCGCCCGGAGCGACGGCGTGCCGCTCTTCGTGGAGGAGTTGACCCGCTCGGTGCTCGACCGCCAGTCGGCAAGCATCGTAGAGGTGCCGGCGACCCTGCAGGATTCGCTCATGGCGCGCCTCGATCGCCTGGGACGGGCGCGGGAGGTCGCGCTCACCGCCTCGGTGATCGGACGGCAGTTTTCCCGCGCGATGCTCGCGGCCATCGCGGACACCAAGCCGGCGGAGCTCGACGAAGCGATCGCAAGGTTGCAGGACTCGGCGCTGCTGTTCGAATCGCGCGACAGCCTGGAGCCGGGCTACGTCTTCAACCACGCGCTGGTGCAGGAAGCCGCCTACCAGAGCAACTCGATCGGCCGGCGGCGCGACCTGCACAAGCGCATCGCAGCGCACCTCGAAGCGCAGGCCACAGTCGAGCCCGGCCTGCTCGCGCACCACCTCGGCCGGGCAGGCGAAGCGAAAGAGGCGTGCCGCTCCTGGGTCGCCGCCGCCGACGACGCGGGGCGCAAGCTCGCTTTCGCCGAGGCGCTGGCCAACCTCAA
>JANXRZ010000135.1 GCA_025352885.1 Pseudomonadota bacterium
AATTTCTTAAGGAAGGCGCGGCGGATATCGCGGTACCACTGGTTTGCGAGCGGCTCCGGATCGTGCTCGAACCGAACGTAGATCCGCCCGCCGAAATAGTTGGCCTGCTCGCCCTGGGGCAGCTCGAGGTCGAGGATGAACAACTTTTCGACGGCCTTCGCGTCGCCTGCCTTGCGGGTGTCCAAGCCTATCTTGCCGCCGCCCTGCAGGCTGAGCGTCATGCTGGGCAGTTCGTCCGTGGCCGCGGGCACCTCCCGCTGGATACGCGCTTCGATCGGCCTGCCGATCCGGTCGACCGGACGGATTTCGACGCGGCGTGTCCTGTGCGCCACCAAGCCGCCTTCGGATTGGGGCACGACAACGCGAACCGTGGTGGCGCCAGTCTCGCTTACGTATCCCAGCACCTCGCCGCGCTGGACAAAGCGCCCCGGCGAATTCTGCGCGTCCTGGATGATGAAAGTGCCGGTGGCCGGGCTGCGCACCTCCTGCTCGGCCTGGCGGCGGGTCGCGAGGTCCAGGGCTTCGGCCAGGTGCTTTTTCTGCTCGTTGATCACGTCGGCCTGGACGCGCTTGGTGAGGATCAAGGCGTTATAGCGTGCGTCGAGCTCGGCAAGCTGCGCCCTCAGCACACGTGAGCGCGCTTCGAGTTCAGGATCATCTGTCCGGATAACGACGTCGCCTTCGCGAACCGACTGGTCGGGCTTTGCGAGCACGGCGGTGACAAAGCCGTCCACGGCCGCGCGCACCTGTGCCTTCTCGGGCGCCCAGATCACCCCTTCGGCTCGCGTGGAAGAAGCCGCCGGCAGCCAGAACAGGGTCACGCCGACGACTGCCGTAACCAGCACCGTGGAAACTATCGCCCGCTGGCGCTTGTTCGTCAGGCGGGGGCTGGATATCAGGTAGCTGATCTTCTTGCCCAGGGGCAGCACGAACATCGTCGTGACGGCCCACAACGCAAGCAGCACCCCCACGACGAAAAATTTGCTGGCGACGAGCACCGCAATGGAAACCATCATGAACATGCGGTAGATGCACGAGCCGATCGAATAAAACACGAACCACGGGCCCTCGCCAGGAGCGGAAACCGGTGAAGTGCCCGAGTCGACACCGAACATGTACCGGTTTACGACGTAGCCCAGGTATTCGTTCGAGCGCTGAGCGAGGTTGGGGATCTCGAGATAATCCGCCAGGATGTAGTAGCCGTCGTATCTCAGCAGCGGATTCGCATTGAACAGCAGGGTCGAGACACCGGCCACCAGGATGACGTTGTAGGCAATCGCGCGCTCGGTTCCCGGCTCCAGGTGCACCCAGGCGAACACCGCGAGCGCCGCGATGAAGATTTCGACGAGCATCCCAGCCGCCCCGACCAGCACGCGGCTGCGCTTGTCCCGGAAAGCGGTCGCAGAGGAAGCATCCACATAAGGAACGGGCATCAGCACGAGGAGCATTACGCCCATCTCGTGCACTTCACCGCCGCCCGCCTTTGCTGCGAGCGCGTGCCCGAGCTCGTGCAGCAGCTTGATCGCGGGAAACACGATCCATAGCAGCAGCAGGTTCTCGACCGAGAACATTCGGTCTACGACGTCGCCGGACAGTTCGGGCCAGTGGCGTGCGATCAGGAACAACGCCCATCCGACCGTACCTAGCCAGAGGACCGCCCCGGCCCAGCCGATCAGCGGGGACACAAGCGGCTTGATCCGCTCCAGCATCCTGTCCGGGTCCAGCAGCGGGAAGCGCAACGACAGCGGATTGCCGAGGTACTGCTTCCACTTCGCTCGCGCATGCTGCTTGCGGCGTTGGTGAAGCTCATGGATATCCGGCGGCGCGTCGCTCTGCAGCACGTCCGCCTTGTGCAGGTCCGAGAGCAACTTGATCGACTCGTCCTGGGAAGGCGCTTCGTCCCCAAGGCGGACGCACGCGAGGTCCCAGATCTCCTGCATCGTGCGCTTGCCGTCCATGAGGCCGATGATCAGGTTGGCAACCGGCGTGAAGCGGTGGAACTTCCCGGTCGAATGGTTCTGCATCACGTACCAGACGCTGCCGCGATACACGTGCCGGTGGATCTGGGCGTGGTTGCGCAGCCGCGGCCGGACCGTCGCCACGCGATACCAGGAGGTGCTGAACATCGACTGGCTCATGCGCGTGCGTCCGGTGCCGGCCCTAGATCCACGACCACAGCGTCAGGCGCAGCCAGTCGAGCGTGCGGTGGGTCCAGATCCAGAAAAGCTTGCGGTTGCCGGCCTCCACCTTGGCCACGCCTTCCATTCCCGGGCGCAATTGCGGGGACATCCGGTCGAGAAGCGCTTCTACCCTGAAATAGCTGCGCCCCTCGCGCGAAAGCGCAACGGGCGTGACATGGGTGATCGAAAGCGGGAACACTTCGCCGGGCAGCGAGCTCAGCATGAGCGAGCCTTTTTGTCCGGCACGGACATGCGAAATCTCGGCTTCGTCGACTTCAAGAACCACCCGGTAGGCGTTTAAGGGCGCCACCTCGAACAGCACCTGCCCCCGCTTGACGGCGGTGCCGAGCGACTGGCTCAGGTCGCCGCTCACCACGATGCCCTCGAAGGGCGACGCAATGCGAATCCGCCCGAGCTGCTCGGCCAGAAGGTTCATCTGCGCCTCGGCCTGTTGGACCTGCGCCAGCACGATACTGCTCTGCGCACGGTCGTGCTGCGCGAGCGCCTCTTGGTACTGCTTTGCGTATTGGTCCCGCTGGCTGGCCCACTTGTAGTATTCGAGCTTAAGGTCGCGGTCGTCCAGTGTCGCAAGCACGGCACCCGGCGCAACCACGTCGCCCGCCCGATGCGGTGCGGTTGCGAGGTACCCATCCAGTGGCGCGACCATCACGCGCCGCACGGAGCCTTCCAGTGCGGCGGTGGCCCCGACCCTGAAATCGCCCGTGGCGACGCTGAAGAAAATCGCGGCGACCATGAGTACGAGCGCCGCCAGTTTCCGGCCGAAATGCCGCGGCCCGGTGAACTTCTCCACTTCCTCGCGCGCGACATCCAGGATCCGGCCGGGCAACAGCCGGTCATTGAGCCGCTTGTCCTCCAGGATGCGCGAGCACAGCGCGACGACCGCCTGGCAAAGCTCCACCGCCTGGGCGTCGAAAGGCCGTCCTGCCGGGCGCTCGAAGGTGAACGCGCCGCGAGTGGCCTTGCCCACGGAAAAAGGCACGGTGAGGATGCTGTCGCTCCCGAACTGCCGCGAGAGCACCGCATGGTCGCGCGTCACAAGGACGTCGGAGTCGCGTGCGGGCATGACGATGATCGACTTCTGGTCGAGCGACTCATCCATCGCGGTGCCCACTGCGCGGATTAGATTCATGCGCTCGCCAAATTCGGCACTGTGCGAGACCGCAATGACGCGTGCATGCTGGTTACGGACGAACCCGATGCTCACCCGGTCGCAATCCAGCCGGGTCGCAAGATCGGTGGCGAGCGCCTGGGCCGAGGCCACGAACCCCTGCTCGGCAAGCACAGAGGCGACGAGGTCGAGCGTGGCAATCAGCCTTTCCCGGGTTGCCTGCTCGTCGCCCGATTGCTGGTTTCGAAGCGAAGACTCGACGGCGTAAAGGCCCCATCGCAGTTGCCGGACCATGTCACGCAGCTCGGGCTCCTGGCGCGAAGCAGTCTGGATCGCAACGAGCCCATGCAATTGTCCATCGAGCACAAGCGGGCACGAAACAACTGCACTCGTGGCGGCCTGGACGATCTGCGCATTGCGCGCCTCAAGCGTTTTTCCTGCCACCTCTGCAAGCAGCTCGCCGGGTTCTTTGCCCTGCGGCCACAGGCTTGCCGGGACGAAAGGGCCGGATTCGGGCGGCCCGAGGACGAGGACGCCCTGTGCCGCGCCTTCGATCATCGAGCACTGCAGCGCAAGCCAGGTCTGGAAAAACGCTTCTGTGGAGTCCGACTCGCCATGCGAGAGCCACAGGGACTGGGTTTCCTCCTGCCCTTGCGTGGAGGGTCTCGCGCCAGCGGTGATTGACGGGCTGTTTATCAACAGGGGTCAGGGTCTCGAAGGACGGTGCCGGCCCCGGACGCCGGGCGCTTGCCGGCGCTTGCCGGCTTCAGCCCTCGATCTTGAGCTCACCATAGCGCGCCTCGTACTCCTTGAGCACCCTTTCGAGGAGGGTTGCCAGGCGCTTTGCCGCGTATGGGTTGAGCACTACGCGATCGGAGAGCAGGACTTTCACTTCCTTCTGGCCGGAATGCCACGCCTGGTTCGCCCCGAACAACAGCGTGATCTCCTCGCGCGAGCCGAGCACGTTGCATACGTTCGAGTAAGAGGTGTTCATGCGCGAGTCGTCCCACACCACCTTCTGGGTCTCGGGCGCTTTTTTAGCGCTGTCTGTCGACGCGGCAGTGTCCGCGGTAGTGCTCTTGGCCATTCGGAACTCCTTCGTGGACCGGCGTTAGCCGATCCTGATTGTTGTGCGGTATCCGGGGCTGCAGTTTACTTTTTTTCCTGGTGCGCGCGCGATTTGAATAGCCCGCCCCAGTCGATGCCGATCTTGCTATTGCGGCCGGATTCACAGGTACTCGTTTCCACAGTGGGCTGCAGGCCAAGCGCGCCGTCCAGCCATTTCTCCGCGATCTGGTCGATGGCCCCCGGCGCAAGGCGCCGCTGCGAAGCGGGCCGCGCACGCGCACGCCGATCGAGCATCACTTCCGCAGGACCGGCCGTGCCGGGGCGAGCCGTCATCCACTTGCCGTTTCCAGCTTCGTGGATCCACTGCACGTCAACCGTTGTCGGGTCGGCACGACGTACGCCCTTGACCGAATACGCGCCGAGCAGTCCGGCTAGCGCAAATCCGAGACGGCCTTTTTCGGTGTCGCGGCTTGCCTGGTCAGGCGTCACGCCGAACGGCGTGAAGTCTGCCGGCACCCCTGCGTTCTCGCCATCGAGCGGCTGGATCTCCGTAGACGGAGTCGGCGGTAAGGAACCGGAGTCCTGTGGTGCCGCATCCTGGCCGCCGGGCTGCGCGTCCTGGCCGCTACCCTGGCCGCCCTGCTCTCCGGCGGGCCCCTGTTCCGATGAACGGGCCGGCCCTTGCTGGCCGGACTGCCCCGCGTCCCCAGGTTGGCTGCCGGACGACTGGCCGTCGCTGCTGTGATGCGTGCTTGAAGCGAACTCGAAGCCCGCCAGGGTCGGCAGGCTCAGGAAATCCCTGACGCGTGCATCGTCCGTGACATTTGAGCCCGGAAGCAACAAGCCGGTGCGGAACACCGCAATTTCGATGATCGCCCCATCCTTGGGCCGAACGTACGTGAAGATCGACTCCTGCACCCGGGCGATCAGATCGCTTCCTGTGCCGTAACGAATCAGCGATTTTGCATGGCCTTCCGGGTCGAAATCGACCGCTGCATAGTCGCCCGCGAGGATATCGTCGTTCAGGTTGCCGACCGTTACGTCATCACCATCCCCGCCGAAGAGCACGTCAGAGCCCGCACCGCCATCGATGAAGTCTGCCTTGCCGATAAAAGGATCGATAGTTTCGATCTTGTCGACCAGGCCGTCGACATAGGTGATGCGGCCAAGGTCGCCGAGAATGAAATCGTTGCCGCTGCCCCCGAAGATGGTGTCAGCGCCGAACCCGCCCAGGATCGCGTCGCTGCCGCCGCCGCCCGAGAGCGAGTCGTCGCCCCCGGAAAGCGGCACCGTCGTTTCCAGGTGCATGAGCCGGCCTGCCGCGTCGAGGGTGACAAACCCGTTGTCGCCCATCAGCACGTCAGCGCCGTCACCGGTTGCAACGGTGTCGCTGCCGAGCCCGGCCAGTACGATGGAGTCACCGCCGGCCACGAGAATGTTGTCATTACCGCCGGACAGCACCTCGGTAGTGGCGAGATCCTGCCGCAGCCCGGTCGGGCTAAAGAGCATCGACCCGTTGTCGCCGAAGATCGTATGCGTGCCCGTCCCGACGGTGACCGAATCGTCAGCCGCGCCGCCGACGACGGTTTTGTCCCCGTCGCCGGAGATCACCACGTCGTTGGCGCCTTGCAGCGTCACGGTGCTCGAGATCGTAAGGAACAGCGCGCCGGTGGCCTCCATCTGCACTGTGCCGTTGTCGCCGAATATCGTGTCGGCGCCGTTGCCGGTCGTGATCGTGTCTTTGCCCATCCCTCCGAAGACCGTGTTGTTCCCGTCCCCTGCGGTGATCGTATCGTCACCGCCCGTTACCGGCAGCGTGTCGGTCGTTGCGTAGGTCAACGCCCGGCCGGCACCGGCCTGGTTCATCGCTACGAAGGTAACGAAGCCGTTGTCCCCGAAGATCGTGTGATTGCCTGCGCCCATGCTGATCAAGTCCGATCCGTCGCCGCCGAAGACCTGCTTGTCGCCGGTCAACGAGGTGATGACGTCGTTGCCTCCGAGTTCCGCGATACTTTCGGATCCGGTAGTCGAAGGCTGCGATTTCGTGGAGACCTGCGCGAAGTTGTTGCCCTCGACGTCCATCTGCACGTAGCCGTTGTCGCCGAGGATCGTTTCGGTTCCATTGGCCGTCGTAATGGCGTCCCCACCCATTCCACCGAGGACGGTGCCAGTGCCGTCGCCGATACGAATGACGTCGTTGCCGCCGGTCAACTGTACCGTGTCGGTCGTCGCGTAGCGCAGCGCCCGACCCGCTCCGGCCTGGCCGATCGCAACGTAGGACACCGTCCCGTTGTCGCCGATTACCGTGTGGTCCCCCGTGCCCAGCGTAATCGTGTCCGCCCCGTCTCCGCCGAACACGCGCTTGATGCCCGTGCCCGCCGTTATCGTGTCGTTGTCGCCGCGCTCGTTCACGAACATCACGCCCGTGGTCGTCGAGAGTGACTTCGTGCCGATCTGCGCAAAGTTGTTGCCCTCCACATCCATCTGCACGAACCCGTTGTCCCCGAGGATCGTGTCCGTGCCATTGCCCGTCGTGATCCCGTCAAGCCCCATGCCACCCAGGATCGTATTGTTCCCGTTGCCGGTGGCGATCGTGTCGTTGCCGCCCGTACCCACCACCATGTCGGTCGTCTCGTAGCGCAGCGCACGTCCGGCACCCGGCAATCCGATCCCCACGTAGGTCACAAACCCGTTGTCACCCAGGATCGTGTGGTCGTTGGTGCTGCCCAGGCCCACGTTCACCGTGTCCGCACCGTCGCCGGCCAGCACGATCTTCGTGCCCGTGCCCGCGTTGATCGTGTCGTTGCCACCGAGCTCGGCAATCGTCTGCGCGCCCGTGGTCGAGGGCAGTGACTTCGTGCCGATCTGCGCGAACAGCCCACCCACCACGTCCATCTGGACAAAGCCGTTGTCTCCGATGATCACGTCGGTCCCGGCAATCGTCCCGGTCACTGTCGCGCCGTTGTTCACTGTCGTGATGTCGTCATTCAACATCCCGCCCAGAATCACGTTGTCCCCGCTGCCAACACTGATCACATCCCGGCCGCCGGTGAGCTGCACTGTGTCGGTCGTC